>CAURCY010000044.1:0-12943 GCA_963523355.1 uncultured Streptococcus sp. | reverse complement strand
TCAAGACCAATGACTTGGTTTTTGTTCAGTTTTCTAAAGAAGGCGTTGAACATTTCGCTTTCTTGCGAATTGCTCTACGTGAGACCTTGACTCACCTTGGTGGAGAAGTTGATAACCCAATCAAGCTAACTCAGAATAACCTACCTGGATTTGGAACGGGGGCTGATGAGGCTTTGGTGGTCAATCTTCAAAGTCGCAAGTACCATCTCATCGAAAAACGAATCAAGTACAATGGAACTTTCTTGAATTATTTTTCAGATAATCTCCTAGCTGTAGCTCCTAAGATTTCTCCAAAGAAATCCATCAAGGAATTGGAAAAAACGGCCCAGAGAATTGCTGAGTCCTTTAACACGGATGACTTTCAGTTTCAATCCAAGGTCAAATCAGCGATTTTTAACAATCTTGAAGAAAGCAATGAATTGTCACCTGAAAAATTGGCTAATGACCTTTTTGATAACAATCTGACAGCCCGTTTGAGCTTTATCGACCAAGTCAAGGAAGCTGTACCAGAACCAGTCCAGTTTGATGAAATTGATGCCAGTCGTCAGCTCAAGAAATTTGAAAACCAAAAACTTTCTTTGTCAAACGGAATCGAACTCATCGTTCCCAATAACGTCTATCAAGATGCGGAGTCTGTTGAGTTTATCCAAAATGACAATGGAACCTATTCTATCTTAATCAAAAATATCGAGGATATTCAAAGTAAATAATGTTTAAATTTATAAGAAGAGTGCTTGTGCTAGCAGTCTTCCTTTTCGCAGGATACAAAGCTTATCATATCCATCGGGATGTTAAACAAGTCATGACCTACCAACCCATGGTTCGAGAAATCCTTAGTGAAAGAGATACTCCAGCCAATGAAGAGTTGGTGCTCGCCATGATTTATACCGAAACCAAAGGAAAAGAAGGCGATGTTATGCAGTCTAGTGAGTCTGCAAGTGGCTCCACCAACACCATCAATGATAATGTCTCTAGCATTCGGCAAGGCATTCAAACTCTTACAGATAACCTTTATCTTGCTCAAAACAAAGGAGTGGATGTCTGGACGGCCGTTCAAGCCTATAATTTTGGACCTGCCTATATAGACTTTATTGCTCAGAATGGTAAGGAAAATACACTAGCATTAGCCAAGCGTTATTCCCGAGAAACGGTCGCTCCTATCCTTGGAAATACCACTGGGAAGACCTACACCTACATCAACCCAATTTCTATCTTTCATGGTTCAGAGCTCTATGAAAATGGTGGAAATTATTACTATTCGCGACAGGTACGCTTTAACCTGTACATCATGAAATTCTTTAATTTCTTCTAAGCATCTGGTTTTACCAGGTGTTTTTCACTATAAGTTTTCTTTAAGATTGTTTTATTAACCTAGAAAGGTAAAGGAGGGAATACCCTATGAGAAAGAAACTCTTTCTAACAAGCGTTGCAGTTTTGTGGGCAGCAACAGCTATGACGAGTGTCCACGCAGCAACAGATGTTCAAAAAGTAATCGATGAAACCTATGTACAACCTGAATATGTGCTTGGTTCTTCTCTAACTGAAGACCAAAAAAATCAAACTCTTAGCAAACTTGGCTATGACGCATCAAAAGACACCAAAGATATCAAAACCATGACACCTGATATCTATTCGAAAATTATGAATGTGGCTAATGATGCGAGTCTACAACTCTATTCGTCGGCCAAGATTCAAAAGCTGGGTGACAAATCACCTCTAGAGGTCAAGATTGAAACGCCTGAAAATATCACCAAGGTAACGCAGGATATGTATCGTAATGCAGCAGTGACCCTGGGAGTTGAGCATGCCAAAATCACAGTTGCAGCTCCTATACCAGTTACAGGTGAGAGCGCCCTAGCTGGGATTTACTACTCGTTAGAGGCCAATGGTGCTAAAGTACCGCAAGCCAATAAAGACCTAGCCCAAGAAGAACTAAAAGCCTTGTCCGATATCAATGCTGAAAACAAGGACAAGTCAGGTTATGATGCCAATAAGCTCAATGCGGCTATGACAGATATCAAGGCAGGACTAGCTAAAGCTAAAGAAAGCAAGGGAAATCTGACAGAAGAAGATGTTCGCAAAATTGTAGAAGACACACTAAAAAACTACAAACTCGATCAGGTTATAACAGGAAACCAGGTCAATATCATCATCAATTTTGCCCTCAATCTCTCAAAGAGTGACATTTTGAACAATGCTGATTTCACTAAAACCCTAAATGAACTCAAGGAAAGCATTGTCTCTCAAGCTGGAGATAGCTTTAAAAATATCAACCTCAACTTTGATGCCAATAAAGCGCTAGAAGACGGGGGCAATTTCTTTAGCTCCCTTTGGCAAGCGATTGTCAACTTCTTCAAGAGTTTTGGTGCTTAGGTCATTTCATGATATAATAGATGGTAACAGAAATGTTGCCGTCTTTTTTTGTCGGCCGATAGAAAGTGAAAAATATGCTAAAGAAAAATGATATTGTAGAAGTTGAAATTGTTGATTTGACCCATGAAGGTGCTGGGGTTGCTAAGATAGAAGGTTTGGTTTTCTTTGTAGAAAATGCTCTACCAACTGAGAAAATCCTCATGCGAGTCCTTAAAGTCAATAAAAAAATTGGCTATGGGAAAGTTGAAGAATACCTTACTTACTCTCCACATCGTAACCAAGATCTTGACCTAGCTTATCTACGCTCAGGTATCGCTGATTTGGGGCATCTTGCCTATCCAGAGCAGCTCAAGTTTAAAACCAAGCAAGTCAAAGACAGTCTCTACAAGATTGCTGATATTAGAGATGTAGAGGTTGCTGAAACACTTGGTATGGAGAATCCTGTCAAGTATCGAAATAAGGCACAGGTGCCCGTTCGTCGAGTGAATGGTATCTTGGAAACTGGATTTTTCCGTAAAAATTCGCATGACCTCATGCCTCTTGAAGATTTCTTCATCCAGGATCCTGTCATTGACCAAGTTGTGGTAGTTCTTCGAGATTTGCTTCGTCGCTATGATTTGAAACCTTATGATGAAAAGGAACAGTCTGGATTGATTCGGAACCTTGTGGTGCGTCGCGGGCACTATTCCGGACAAATCATGGTTATCTTAGTGACTACACGTCCTAAAGTTTTCCGAGTGGAGCAGTTGATTGAACACCTTATCAAGCAGTTCCCGGAGATTGTGTCTGTCATGCAAAATATCAACGACCAGAATACCAATGCGATTTTTGGCAAGGAGTGGAAGACTCTTTATGGTCAAGACTATATTACGGACCAGATGTTGGGAAATGACTTTCAAATATCCGGGCCAGCCTTTTACCAGGTCAATACAGAAATGGCAGAGAAACTTTATCAAACAGCTATTGACTTTGCAGAGTTAAGAGAAGATGATGTGGTGATTGACGCTTATTCTGGGATTGGAACGATTGGATTATCCGTTGCCAAGCATGTCAAAGAAGTCTACGGTGTTGAAGTGATTCCAGAAGCAGTAGAGAATAGCCAGAAGAATGCTACCTTGAATAATATCACTAATGCACACTATGTCTGTGACACAGCTGAAAATGCCATGAGGAATTGGCTCAAGGAAGGTATCCAACCAACCGTTATCTTGGTTGACCCACCACGCAAGGGATTGACCGAAAGCTTTATCAAAGCAAGTAGCCAAATTGGGGCTGACCGCATCGCCTATATCTCCTGTAATGTCGCAACCATGGCGCGTGATATCAAACTCTACCAAGAATTGGGTTATGAATTGAAGGAAGTCCAGCCGGTGGATCTTTTTCCTCAAACGCATCATGTTGAGTGTGTAGCTTTGCTGGTAAAAGCCTAGAAACCTTGGAATGAAAGGGGTTAAGAAATGCCTTGATTGTAAGGCTTTTTCTTATGCGCTGGGGAAGTATCAGATTGAGAGCAGCAGTTGAGTGTCTTGTTCCGATAGGTGGTGTTACTGAGTTTTTATTTCCAATTACACATAGGGGACACATTCATTTCCAATGAGCATGGCTTTATGGGAATTAATGTGTTCCCTCTTATATATGAAACTTAGGCAAGATTTGGTCTTGTGGAAATTTGCAGATGTTGTTGATGAATTTCTTAACATAGTTTGAGTTTTAATTTTTAGAAGATTAATTAGACAGCTCAAGAATATAGATCTGATGTGGTAACTAAGTTTAAAAAGCTAGATCAAGGAGCAAATCTTCTCCATATGCACTATGCTAAGCAGATGTATCAGATAGTAGATTTAGATAAATTTGGTGGAGCTATCATGAATCAAGTTCTCGACCACCTCAGTATTTCAGAAGTTGGACAAATTGTAGTAACTTTCCTTGAAGAAACTGAGGCAGATTTATAAGAGACTGTGACTGGGAAGTTGCAGTATTTTTAGGGTTTTAATGGTATAATGAGATTATAAATATGAATATTGTTTAAATTCTCTGGAGGACGCATAATGTTGAATTTAGTAAAAGGTCACCAAGTTAGCTTGGTAGAAAACCTGTTTGAATCATTTACAAAGTTAACTGAACATCATTTGATGGCGAATGTACACGCAGAAAAAATATTAGAGGTTTTTCAACACTTTATTGCGATTCATGACGAGCCCTTGTTTTTTATTTTGGAATTGCCTGTCAGTATTGATAGAGAAAAAGTGATAGCAAAGAATATTATCAAGGAATCCCATAAGGATGTTTATTATATTGATGGTTGTTCAAGAGAAGAATGCCTAGCACTGTTGATTAGACACGGTAATTTGCTTGTTAATGATGGACTAAGTAAGTTTGGATTTGGTGGGCACCAAAGTCATGATGAGATTATGCTTGATAGCTATAATGTTTTGACAATTTATAGTAAAGAACTATCGAAGTTTAATGATTTTTTTGAACCTCATAATATTCAATTTGTAGAAGAGCTAGTAACAGCTTGGGAAACTTTTTCTGAGACCTCACCAGGAATCTCCGAAAGCTATGAAAGTAATGGAAAAACTGTTTATGATTTGCCTATAGAATTAGCTGAATGGGGAATATATTTAGCTGAAACTCGAACAGAATAGGTATATCTATAGATTAGAAAGAGAATATTTTAATTCTCTAATACCCGAAATTTAACTTGAGTCAATTTATAGAAGGAAAAGCTAGATATAAGCACATGTTGATGTGTAAGTATTTCTCGTGAATGATAAAGGATAGGGTATAATTCATTACACTTTTTTTCGATAAATAATGTTAGACTGTAACTTTTATGTTGCAGTTTTTCAATTTAGACATGGTATAATTAAAATAATAAAATAAAGAGGATTTTTTATGAGTAAAGAACTGGTATTCCAAAGTGTAGAATCACTACAACAAGTTGTAAACGTAATTAATGAGGCAGCGGCAGCTCTTAATGATAAAACACGTACAATAAGAGAGAGTCCAATTCCAGAAGTGTTAGCTGGTGCATTGGGGGCAGGTATTGGTGGGATAGGTTCATTTGCTGCTCTTTATGGTTTAGGTACTGTAGGGTTATCAGCGGCTGGTATTACTTCTGGTCTTGCAGCTATTGGCAGTGTCGTTGGAGGTGGTATGGTAGCTGGAGTGTTTGTAATGGCTGCTCCAGTCGTTGTATTGGCTGGAGGTGGTATACTATTAGCTTCTAATCTAAAAAATAAACAACTTAAACAGGAAAAAGAACGATTATATAAAGAAGCTTTGAAAAAACATGAAGCTATTATACAAGCTCTGAAAACTGAGGCAGATGCTGATAAGGAACGGCTAGATTATCTACAGAGTTTAAATATCCTCCTAACTCAAGCAATTAAGGATTTGAAAAATGATTTAGGTGACTAACAATGAGTAAATTCATTTATTCTGATGAAGAACAAAAATTCAATAATATTTTAACTTATCAAACAAAAGAGTTAGATTTAATAAACAGACCTGAGATGTCTATTGCAGAAGAACGTATAGTGGAAAGTGAAAAATTATTGAGAGAGCTAGGCTATACTCTGACTGATTTACCAATAATAGATACCAAAACTAAAAAACAAACTATCGTTGTACCTAAATGGGAAGACTTAGTAATAAAAGCGGAGTGCGAAGTTGGTTCAATGAATAAACTAGATGCACTCTTCACAAAAGAAGAATTGGAACTTAATCAAACAATTATTCAATCATTGCAGGATGATTTTAACAACATTCATAAACTTGATAAAATTGATATATCGATTTGTGCAGGAGCTGGTATATTAGCAGCGATTATTGATATTCTTTTAATTGGAATACCTAAAAAAACTCCGCATGGTTTAAAAGGTGGTCCCTTATCTAATTATGTAAGAGATTGGTTCAATCAACGATTCCCTGAAGAAGAAATGGAAAAGTTGGCAAATTCAAAGGTCAGTAAAGTCCCTTTTGATGCTCAAGATAATCGTCATACTAAAGTAAATGTTAATGGACTATCTACATATTATCATAGATTGTTATCTCTTGGACATGATCCACTTCTTGGTTTAGTAATTGGTGTATGTGATATTCTAAATGGTAAGATGACTACCATTGATAAAACTGGGAAAATAGTTTCTCAATTTATGGAGAATTACACAGATCGAAAAGAAAGTGATATTTTTGTAGCAATAGCAAAGCAGATAATTCATTTTAAATCTGATATTACAACATCAATGGGATTACCTGCACCATTGATGGGATTATTTAATTTGCTTCAGTTTGGAAAAATTGGTGACGAGGATCAAACAATAGCAGAAATCGTACAAGGAATGTATTACGAAGGTTATGATTTCATTCATTTTAGTAGTATGGCTATTTCTACAATGATTACTGAAGTTATAATCAGAATTGGGTACGCACTTAAGAAAATCAACGAAGAACATTCAATAAAAGATTCTATTCCTTTTTCGTTGGATAGAGAAAAACATCCAAAATTACATACGATGCTATTTATTGGACACTCTATAGCTACATCCGCTAATGCAGGGAAAATCTACTTTACAAAAAATCCTATGACGATAAATTACTCACAATGGATTACTTTTGCAAAGTATTCTTACTCTCAATTAAAGTGGGTGCTTATTGAGAAATCCGAATTGAGAGCATCATATGTTTCGGATAAGATTTATAAGGAAATTCAGGAAGTTTATGAAAAAGTAAATCTTACCTTTAATAACTTCAGTAATGATAGGGTAGTTATATTTGATTAAATTAATAAACTTAGATAAAAGGAAAACAATGAAAAAGAGTCTATACATTCTATTGTCAATGATTCCTACATATGGAACATTTTTAAAATTTCCAAGTAAAGGTGAAATGAGATTATGTAACTTACTGTATCAAGATTTATTAGATGAAGGAATTAATCCTAATGATATATTCTTACTTCTTGAAAAAAATATCCTGGTGAAGTAGTTACAAGAGAACGTTTCTACAAAGGTTATATAGAAATACTGGAATCTTTGAACAAAGAGTAATAAGGGAAAGATTTTCTGTTATAGATATAATATTAGATAAGTTGTAGAATTCATAGCAGAATGGCGTTGTTTTGTGTTAGATGGTCAAGTATTAGATGTTCGACCCTATACAGGTGAATATCATGCAAAATTTGATCCTAGTGTAGTTGATGAAGTGATATCATGTTGGAAAGATGCGCCTATAGCTTATGGGCTAGAAATAGGTGTTACTCGTGATGGAAGAACATTTGTTGTTGAAGTAAATGATGGTTATGCATTGGAAAATTATGGCCTATCTCCTTTAAACTCAATCAATTTTCATAAAGCTATATGGAAAGAAATGGTAAAACCTTATTTTGAAAAAAACGATGTCTTTACTATGCATGAAAATGAAAATATAAGTTTCTAAAAGGAACAGAAGTAGATCTGTGTGTAACTATACCTAGTAAGTCACTGTTTTTTATTAGTGTTTGACAAAAGAATTTTTTAGTTATCAGACATGTGTACACGGGAATTATTTTTAAAAACCGGAAAAATTACTAAATAATGTTGATATTGTTTCTTCTTTATGATATATTTGCATTATTAAAGAAAAGAGATGCGATAAACCAATTTTATTAATCCAAAAAGCAAATATAACTAAAATAATCTTATCTTTGAATTAAAATCCGGCATGACACTTGAATTAAAGAGATAATTGAACAAGAACTACGATACGGACACCTTGCAGCAATGCAGGGTGTTTTTCTTATTCATAAAAAATTTACAAGCGAAAAATGTAGAAATATTGAATTTATAAAGCAAATGGTTTATACTAAGCTATATGAAGGTGAAATGAATATATAAATATATTGTGGGGAATGATAATGGGATTTGTAAATGAAAATCTAACATATAGAGATGTTTTTGAATTTGATATTGATTTAATGAACTGTATTTTGAATAAATACGAAGATAGCGAAAAAGCTTGGGAAGTATTTTATGAATTTTATAAAGACCCTGATGGATACCCTTTGGAATCTCACAAGTATAAAACTGTCGATGGTGTGAAATGTACTTGTGATGCTTTGTTATCTGTAAAACGAATAAAGGAACATGAAGGTTTTAATTCTAATTTTGTAGAAACATTTAAGAATTATCGTAGTAAACCGATTTTTTTCTTTCCTTGTGAAATGGGAGGATTAAACACGTCAAGATACTATAAGTTTTATGACCGGATAGACCATATGTTATTTGATTTGAAAAGAAAATGTGAAGGTAAAACTGATTGTAGATTAGAAAATATTTATACTAAAGCTGGAACTGCAAAATGGCTGGAACACTTTGCGTACGATTTTAATAAAATAGTTGAATGGTACGGATTAGAAAATTCCTTTGTAAGAAAAGAAAATGGAAAATATAGAGTCTTCGATTTGGAAAAAAATGATGGTACATACATAGACAATTATAGTGCTTCTTATTCAAAATCATGGACAGAAGCTTACTATAACAATATAAAAAACAGAATTGATAATTGGATTGAGAAACAATTATAAATGCTTTATTAGTTAAGTGGATGTAGGTCAGCACGTGAAAACATCCGATATGATTAAAGAGTTATGTAATAAAAAGAATATAAGTATATCTGAACTTGCCAGAAGGATTGGACAGACTCCTCAGTACTTTGGAAAGAAACTTAAAAGGGATACGGTTTCACTTGAGGAAATGAAACAGATAGGGGATGTGTTGGAAGTTACATTTGAGCAATCTTTTATTCTGCCTGATGGTGAACAGATAAAAACAAGTAACGAAAGTGAATGTTAGGAGGCAGGAATAATGGCTAATGAACTTCAACCACTATCTCTGTTATTTCAAAACAGATTATTCAGAATACCAGATTATCAGAGAGGGTACGCATGGCAGCAGTCACAACTTGCGGATTTCTGGGATGATCTAATTAATTTGCAGGACGGTAGATATCATTACACGGGCTTACTGTCTCTAAAAAATCTGAAATCGTCCGAGACAACATCATGGGGTAGTGACCTGTGGATGGTGTCGAAAGGATATAAACCTTGCCACATTGTTGATGGACAGCAGAGACTTACCAGCTTTGTCATTCTTCTAAATGAAATCGTAAAGTACTCCAGAACCTTAAAGGAAAATGAAGGTTTATCTGACCGAGACATTGTACTTGGATACGAAACATTAGAGGATGTCATTTCCAAGTATATCTGTCAGCACAGACCACCGAATAAACAGATTACTACATACCTGTTCGGCTATGAGGTGGATAATCCAAGTTCCGATTATCTGCAGTATAGAATTTTCAATGAACCATATTCTGGGACTGTAAATGAAACGTACTATACAAGAAATCTTAAATTTGCAAAGAACTTCTTTAGAGAAAACCTGGTTGCTCTTTACGAGAACGAAGGAATGGATGGCATCAATGAACTGTATCTGAAATTAACTCAGAGATTGATGTTCAACATCCATGAAATCGATGATGATTATGACGTGTTTGTTGCTTTTGAAACCATGAACAATCGTGGTAAGAAACTTACGAATTTGGAACTGCTGAAGAATCGTTTGATATATCTGACAACACTTTATGCTGATGACAAGTTCGATAAGATGGACAAGGATAATCTTCGTAAACAGATCAACGATACGTGGAAGGAAGTTTATTATCAGCTTGGAAGAAATGAAAAGACTCCTCTTTCTGATGATGAGTTTTTAAGAGCACATTGGATAGCTTACTTTGCCTATTCTAGAAGAAAAGGTGATGATTACATCCACTTCTTATTAAATAAGTTCTCAGTAAAGAATATTTTTGAAAAGAAGACCGTTGTTGTATCAGGCGAATTTCCGGCAGTTGTTGGGGATAGTGAGTATGACCCTGATGTTGATATTGAGGACGAACCTGGCGAAGCAGATACCGTTGAGGTTTCTAAATTAGAACCATCAGAGATTTTGAACTATGTATACAGCCTTAAGGACATGGTGAAGTATTGGTATGATACCTTCTTCCCAATGCAGAGCGATAACCTTACTGATGATGAAAAGGTATGGGTTGACCGTTTGAATCGTATAGGAATCGGACACTTTAGGCCTTTAATAATGACAGTGATTGGTCGAAGGGACTTGCCGCCGGAGAAAAGAATCGAACTGTTTACAGCGGTTGAGAGATTCATCTTTATCTGTTTCCGTCTTGGTTACTTTAATGCCACATTCAGAAGCAGTGAGTATTATCGTGCTGCAAGAAGCATTTACCTGAAGGAAATGGACATTGATAATTTGATTAATGATATCAATGATACTACGGAAGCTAATATCGAGTATGCACTTCCAAACTTTATAACAAAGATTGAAAAGCACTTTGACAATAAGGGCGGTTTCTATTATTGGAATTCCATCAAATACTTCTTATATGAATATGAGTATCAACTTGCCAAGAAGAATAACCTGGATAAGGTAAGCTGGGAGATGTTTACAAAGACGGAAAAGGATAAGGTTTCTATTGAACATATCCTTCCACAGACTCCATCAAAATACTACTGGCGTAATCAGTTCCGCCAGTTTAGTAGTGAAGAGATTGATTTTCTGTCCGGTGCTCTTGGAAATCTTCTTCCTCTTTCACAGAGTATCAATTCTGCATTGCAGAATGACAGCTTTGAAGATAAGAAGACATCCAAGAATGGAGGACGAAGAGGATATCAGAATGGATCGCATTCCGAAATTGAAGTGGCACAGGAGATTGACTGGACAGCAGGTAATATCTATAAAAGAAGTAAAAAACTTCTGGAGTTTATGGAAAATCGATGGAAGTTCAGTTTTACCTCACAGCAGATGGATAAACTTATATATGTTACATGGGTAAACGATGGAAGAGCAATTCCAGCCTCGCTGCCTGAAGAAAAGGAAAAACCTGCTGAGTCATCTAAAAAGGAAAAACAGGTGACAAAACCTGTGGGTGATCTGGGTGAACTTCAGCTTCAATTTTGGGCAAACTTTGTGGATTACTGCAAGTCAGATGGTCGAGATAACGATATTGCACTTAGAAAACCGTTAGCACAGAACTGGTATGATGTCCCTGTGAATGGAGCAGATTATCATCTTTCGTATACAGTGACACGAAGTAAGTACCTCACTTTACTGATCTATGCCTATACCAAGAATGCATTTGAAAGATTGGAAAGTAAGAAGAGTGAGATAGAAGAAATCTTCGGTGACAAGCTAGACTGGTATTCCAGCCGGGAAGGCAGCGAGGCAAAACGCATCATTTACAAGCGTGAGGCTGATGTGTTCAACCCATCAAAGCAGGAGGAATATTTCTCCTGGATGGTCGATAAATGTGATGAACTCAGTAATGCACTTGTTCAGGTCGGTGAAATGGACGAAGAGCCAGTAGAAAAGGATAAATTTTCAAAACTGAAACAGTACCTCGAAGAATGTGGAAAGACTGAACTTACATTATCCTTCGCAGATATTGAGTGCATTGTTGGATGTACTCTCTGCAAGTCAGCATATAATTATTCAGCTTACTGGGCACCGTCACCGACACACACGATGCCAAATACAATCCTTGCAGCGGGTTATAAGGTTGCATCAGTAGACTTAATAGGAAAGTCATTGATGCTGCAGAGACAATAGAAAAATCGCATTAACGAAGATTCGCAAAATTTACAAGGTTTATTATGAAGGAGGTAATCATAGTGAATGAATTTAATGAATTTGTTCGTGAGATTTTTTCTGCAGCAGGTGATATTGTCATAAGATCCATGATGGGCGGCTACCTTATATATTTTAACGGTAAGCTGATAGGTGACATTTGCGATAATGAACTATTTTTAAAGAGAACGCCGACATCGGACAAACTTCTTGCAGACTCAGAATTGCGTTATCCGTATGAGGGTTCAAAGACATTGATGTATGCATTCGACAGATTTGAGGATATGGATTTGATTACTGAACTACTGAAAGGTATGTATGCGGAACTGCCAGAAAAGAAACCCAAGAAAGCTAAATGAGACAAACAAGCTTCAGTTTGTTGAATTTAGCAAGGTACAAGTTTTTATGAGATGAAGCCTATAAAATTTGTACGGATACTGTAGGGTAAGAAAAGAAAAAAATTTTCATTCTAAAGTTTAAGTTTAAACATTAACTCTATCCCTTTCGTTCTATAATATAGAAGTTTACTAGCACCACACGTCGAGTGTGTGAGTTTGTTAGTGAAACGTAGTTAATACTCAAAAGGTTCCCCGAACCTTTTGAGTTCCACAAACGCATCATGTTGAGGCGGTATCACTGTTGTACGAGCTGAGGCATCAGCGAAGTAGGAGTAGATGCTCCGCCCATGGGATAGGACTCGTAAAATGAGGAGGGAAACCGACGAAATGATACGGTAAGTCCGAACCGCTGAGTGCATGGCTCTGCTCTTCCGATCTGAGACAGTCGAAAAGTAGAAGGGGATGGTATTGGTATCAATCAATGAGTAACAAAGTAACAGCATGATTCGAAACATTTGCTTGTAATTTGCGGAGGAACATCAATAT
>CAURCY010000043.1:0-12973 GCA_963523355.1 uncultured Streptococcus sp. | reverse complement strand
CTAAAACAGCTCTAGCTAAAACACCAGACATGCTTCCAGTATTGAAAGAAGTTGGTGTTGTGGACTCAGGTGGTCAAGGATTGGTCTTTATCTACGAAGGTTTCCTTTCAGCCCTTACTGGCGAATATATTGCATCTGAGGACTTTGTAGCGACTCCAGCCAATATGAGTGAGATGATCAATGCAGAGCATCATAAGTCTGTGGCTGGTCACGTAGCGACTGAGGACATTACCTTTGGTTACTGTACTGAAATCATGGTAGCTCTTAAGCAAGGTCCAACCTATGCCAAAGATTTTGACTACGACGAATTCCGTAACTACTTGAATGAACTTGGGGATTCTCTCCTTGTTGTTAATGATGATGAAATTGTCAAAGTCCATGTCCATACAGAAGATCCAGGACTTGTTATGCAAGAAGGTCTCAAATATGGTAGCTTGGTCAAGGTAAAAGTTGACAATATGCGTAACCAACACGAAGCACAGGTTGAGAAAGAAGCTGCTCAAGTTAGCAAACCAGCTGAAGAAAAAGAGTATGCTTTGATTGCTGTGGTGGCTGGTAAAGGTCTAGCAGATATCTTCCGTTCTCAAGGTGTGGATTATGTTATCGAGGGCGGTCAAACCATGAACCCTTCAACAGAAGACTTTATCAAGGCTGTTGAACAGGTCAACGCTCGTAACATCATCTTCCTACCAAACAACAAGAACATCTTCATGGCAGCTCAATCTGCAGCAGAAGTTTTGGAGCAACCAGCAGTAGTGGTGGAAGCTCGCACTCTTCCTCAAGGTTTGACAAGTCTTCTTGCCTTTGATCCAAGCAAGTCCATCGAAGAAAACCAAGAGCGTATGACTGCTGCTCTTAGCGATGTCGTTAGTGGAAGCGTCACAACAGCTGTGCGTGATACAACCATTGATGGCTTAGAAATCCATGAAAACGATAATCTAGGTATGGTGGATGGGAAAATCCTCGTGTCAAACCCTGATATGCACCAAACCTTGACTGAAACATTGAAACATATGTTGGATGAAGATAGTGAAATCGTAACCTTCTATGTCGGTGAAGACGGAAGCGAAGAACTTGCCAATGAAATTGCCCAAGAAATCGCAGAAGAATTCGAAGACGTTGAAGTCGAGATTCACCAAGGCCAACAACCAGTTTACCCATACCTATTTAGTGTGGAATAAGATTAATGAAGAACTGAGAAATCAGTTCTTTTTTCTTTTTTGAATAATGAAATCGGTATCTTTTTAATAAAAACAAAAATAACATTCATAAATAAACGTTAAAATAGAAAATTCAGAAAATTTCTTCTTTTGTCTTGAAAAATTTTGAAAAAATGGTATGATAGTAACAAGTTATTTTTAAGAGAAGAGAAAGGGGAACAATGGAGAAAATCAGTTTAGAATCTCCTAAGACGGGGTCGGACCTAGTTTTGGAAACACTTCGTGATTTAGGAATTGATACCATCTTTGGTTATCCTGGTGGTGCAGTCTTGCCTTTTTATGATGCGATATATAATTTTAAAGGCATTCGCCACATTCTGGGACGCCATGAGCAAGGTTGTTTGCATGAAGCTGAAGGTTATGCCAAATCAACTGGAAAGTTGGGTGTTGCCGTCGTCACTAGCGGACCGGGAGCAACAAATGCCATTACAGGGATTGCAGATGCCATGAGCGATAGCGTTCCCCTTTTGGTCTTTACAGGTCAGGTGGCGCGAGCAGGGATTGGGAAGGATGCCTTTCAGGAGGCAGACATTGTGGGAATTACCATGCCAATCACTAAGTACAATTACCAAGTTCGTGAGACAGCTGATATTCCTCGAATCATTACGGAAGCTGTCCATATCGCAACTACAGGACGTCCAGGGCCAGTTGTCATTGACCTACCTAAAGACGTATCTGCTTTAGAAACCGACTTCATCTATTCACCAGAAGTGAACCTACCAAGTTATCAACCGACTCTTGAGCCAAATGATATGCAAATCAAGAAAATCTTGAAGCAATTATCCAAGGCTAAAAAGCCAGTCTTGCTAGCTGGTGGTGGAATTAGTTATGCTGAAGCAGCTGCAGAATTAAATGAATTTGCAGAACGCTATCAAATTCCAGTGGTAACCAGTCTTTTGGGACAAGGAACGATTGCAACGAGTCATCCACTCTTCCTTGGAATGGGAGGCATGCACGGGTCATTCGCAGCTAATATTGCCATGACGGAAGCGGACTTTATGATTAGTATTGGTTGCCGTTTCGATGACCGCTTGACGGGGAATCCTAAGACTTTCGCTAAGAATGCTAAGGTTGCCCACATTGATATTGACCCAGCTGAGATTGGCAAGATTATCAGTGCAGATATTCCTGTAGTTGGAGATGCTAAGAAAGCCTTGCAAATGTTACTAGCAGAACCGACAGTTCATAACAATACTGAGAAATGGATTGAAAAAGTTACTAAAGACAAGAACCGTGTTCGTTCTTATGATAAGAAAGAGCGTGTGGTTCAGCCGCAAGCTGTTATTGAACGAATTGGTGAATTGACGAATGGAGATGCCATTGTGGTAACAGACGTTGGTCAACACCAAATGTGGACAGCCCAGTATTATCCTTACCAAAATGAACGTCAGTTAGTGACTTCAGGTGGTTTGGGAACGATGGGATTCGGAATTCCAGCAGCAATCGGGGCTAAAATTGCTAACCCAGATAAGGAAGTAGTCTTGTTTGTTGGGGATGGTGGTTTCCAAATGACTAACCAGGAATTGGCTATTTTGAACATTTACAAGGTGCCAATCAAGGTGGTTATGCTGAACAACCACTCACTTGGAATGGTTCGCCAGTGGCAGGAATCCTTCTATGAAGGTAGAACGTCTGAGTCGGTCTTTGATACCCTTCCTGATTTCCAATTGATGGCACAGGCATATGGCATTAAAAGCTATAAGTTTGACAATCCTGAGACCTTGGCTCAAGACCTTGAAGTCATCACTGAGGATGTTTCTATGCTAATCGAGGTAGATATTTCTCGTAAGGAACAGGTGTTACCAATGGTACCAGCTGGTAAGAGTAATCATGAGATGTTGGGGGTGAAGTTCCATGCGTAGAATGTTAACAGCAAAACTACAAAATCGTTCAGGAGTCCTCAATCGCTTTACAGGTGTCCTATCTCGTCGTCAGGTTAATATTGAAAGCATCTCTGTTGGAGCAACAGAAGATCCGAATGTATCGCGTATCACTATTATTATTGATGTTGCTTCTCATGATGAAGTGGAGCAAATCATTAAGCAACTTAATCGTCAGATTGATGTGATTCGCATTCGTGATATTACAGACAAGCCTCATTTGGAGCGCGAGGTGATTTTGGTTAAGATGTCAGCGCCAGCTGAGAAGCGAGCTGAGATTCTAGCGATTATTCAACCTTTCCGTGCAACGGTGGTAGACGTAGCACCAAGCTCGATTACCATTCAGATGACAGGAAATGCAGAAAAGAGTGAAGCTCTATTGCGAGTCATTCGACCATACGGTATTCGCAATATTGCTCGAACTGGTGCAACTGGATTTACCCGCGATTAATACTCTTCGAAAATCAAATTCAAATCACGTCAGCTTTGCCTTGCCGTACTCAAGTACAGCCTGCGGCTAGCTTCCTAATTTGCTCTTTGATTTTCATTGAGTATAAAAATATTTTAAATTTGTTAAACCAGCCTAAAAGGCAATAAATAATAGAAAAGAGAGAAAAACTATGGCAGTTCAAATGGAATACGAAAAAGATGTTAAAGTAGCAGCACTTGACGGTAAAAAAATCGCCGTAATCGGTTATGGTTCACAAGGACATGCGCATGCGCAAAACTTGCGTGACTCAGGTCGTGATGTCATCATCGGTGTGCGTCCAGGTAAATCTTTTGACAAAGCAAAAGAAGATGGATTTGACACTTACACAGTAGCAGAAGCAACTAAATTGGCTGACGTTATCATGATCTTGGCACCAGACGAAATCCAACAAGAATTGTACGAAGCAGAAATCGCTCCAAACTTGGAAGCTGGAAATGCAGTTGGATTTGCTCATGGTTTCAATATCCACTTTGAGTTTATCAAAGTTCCTGCGGATGTAGATGTCTTTATGTGTGCTCCTAAAGGACCAGGACACTTGGTGCGTCGTACTTATGAAGAAGGATTTGGTGTTCCAGCTCTTTACGCAGTATATCAAGATGCAACAGGAAATGCGAAAAACATTGCTATGGACTGGTGTAAAGGTGTTGGAGCAGCTCGTGTAGGTCTTCTTGAAACAACTTACAAAGAAGAAACTGAAGAAGATTTGTTTGGTGAACAAGCTGTACTTTGTGGTGGTTTGACTGCCCTTATCGAAGCAGGTTTCGAAGTTTTGACAGAAGCAGGTTACGCTCCAGAATTGGCATACTTTGAAGTTCTTCACGAAATGAAATTGATCGTTGACTTGATCTACGAAGGTGGATTCAAGAAAATGCGTCAATCAATTTCAAACACTGCTGAGTACGGTGACTATGTATCAGGTCCACGTGTAATTACTGAGCAAGTTAAAGAAAATATGAAAGCTGTCTTGGCAGACATCCAAAATGGTAAATTTGCAAATGACTTTGTAAATGACTATAAAGCTGGACGTCCAAAATTGACTGCTTACCGTGAACAAGCAGCTAACCTTGAAATTGAAAAAGTTGGTGCAGAATTGCGTAAAGCAATGCCATTCGTTGGTAAAAACGACGATGATGCATTCAAAATCTATAACTAATTGATAGAAATTAAGGTGAAGGCGAGTTGGGGGACTAACTCGCTTTTATAATCAATTCATCTCTTTTTTAAGAGGATGGATTGTGATAGTATGAGATAGTCTAGGAGAAAATGATGTTAAGTTCAAAAGATATAATCAAGGCTCATAAAGTCTTGAACGGTGTGGTTGTGAATACCCCACTGGATTACGACCATTATTTATCGGAGAAGTATGGCGCTAAGATTTATTTGAAAAAGGAAAATGCTCAACGTGTTCGTTCTTTTAAGATCCGTGGTGCCTATTATGCCATTTCGCAGCTCAGCAAGGAAGAGCGTGAGCGTGGGGTAGTCTGTGCCTCTGCGGGAAATCATGCGCAGGGAGTAGCCTATACCTGTAATGAAATGAAAATTCCTGCTACTATTTTTATGCCCATTACTACTCCGCAACAAAAAATTGGTCAAGTTCGCTTTTTTGGTGGGGATTTCGTAACCATTAAACTAGTTGGAGATACCTTTGATGCCTCAGCCAAAGCAGCTCAAGAATTTACAGTCTCTGAAAATCGTACCTTTATTGATCCCTTTGATGATGCCCATGTTCAAGCTGGTCAAGGGACAGTTGCTTATGAGATTTTAGAAGAAGCTCGAAAAGAATCGATTGATTTTGATGCTGTCTTGGTTCCTGTTGGAGGTGGTGGTCTCATTGCTGGGGTTTCTACCTATATCAAGGAAACAAGTCCAGAGATTGAAGTCATTGGGGTAGAGGCTAATGGAGCACGTTCCATGAAGGCTGCCTTTGAAGCTGGTGGACCAGTCAAACTCAAAGAAATTGACAAATTTGCGGATGGGATTGCTGTGCAAAAGGTAGGTCAGTTGACCTATGAAGCAACTCGTCAACATGTTCAAACCTTGGTAGGTGTCGATGAGGGATTGATTTCTGAAACCTTGATTGACCTCTACTCTAAGCAAGGGATTGTCGCAGAACCTGCTGGAGCTGCTAGTATCGCTTCTTTAGAGGTTTTGGCTGAATATATCAAGGGGAAAACCATTTGTTGTATCATTTCTGGAGGAAATAATGATATCAACCGTATGCCGGAAATGGAAGAACGTGCCTTGATTTATGATGGGATCAAGCATTACTTTGTGGTTAATTTTCCACAGCGTCCAGGGGCTTTGCGTGAGTTTGTAAATGATATCTTGGGGCCAAATGATGATATCACACGTTTTGAGTATATCAAACGAGCTAGCAAGGGGACAGGCCCAGTATTGATTGGGATTGCCTTGGCAGATAAGCATGATTATGCAGGCTTGATTCGTCGAATGGAAGGTTTTGATCCAGCTTATATTAACTTAAATGGTAATGAAACGCTCTATAATATGCTTGTCTGAGGACTAATAAAAAAATATCATATTATTTGCACAACTGATGTATAGGTGCTATAATGAAGATGAAGAAAGGGGGCGATTCCTATGGACTTAGGAAATCGATTACGCTATTTCTATCATAACTCATTATAGTACCTATGTTTTTTTGATTCAGTTTATAGTAAGGGAGTAAAATTACTTGTTATATGTTAGGAGTTTTTTGAAATCTACTATTTTATATATAGCTAATCTGAAATTTAGCTAAATATAATAGGGATTAGAAAAAATAATCAATACTAATGAGATGCCTTATTATACTGAGATTACTGAGAAGAGTGATGGAATATTCGTAAGATGAAAACAGTAAAAAAATGAAGCATAGAATACTACGGTTTCCTAGCTATTTGTATTTTAATGGGTAGGAGAAATAAAAAGTAAACTTGATAAAGTAAATAACTGGTACAGTTGACCAAATGATTGAATGCTGGTGCAGACATGAAAAAGTCTAAAAGGAGAAAAATACTCGTTAGAAATGGTTTAGAGCAGAAGATTATTTTGTCAAATTTTTTTGTTTTACAGTGGAATAAATAATATGAAATAAGATTAGAATATGTCTAGATTATCGAGAATCAGCATCTGTCAAATACGAATATTATCACATAAATAAGATTTAATAATACAGTTGTTTTAAAGAACTATAAAAATTGTTTTCGACAATGAAAAACCTATATATTATAAGCTTTAATAAGATAGCAAGTAAAAATAAGGGCGTTTATTTTATTGAATATATGTTTTTTTATTGACAAAAAGCATAAAAGCGTATACAATTAAATATCGTAAATAAGAAAATAGGAGAAAGACATGGCTAAGTCAAACTTTGAAAAAGTAGAATCAGTTGTTGGCTGGGTTCGTGATAAGAAAATCACAGGCTACCGTATCTCTAAAGAAACGAATGCGCGTGAAATGTCTATCATTGCTCTAGCGCAGGGGCGTGCAAAAGTAAAAAATATTTCATTTGAAACAGCTCTAGGTTTAATTGATTTCTATGAAAAAAATCATGAAAAATTTGAAGATTAATCTTTGGATAATGGCGGATTCTTGAATAAGGTCTGCCTTTTCATTTTGATACTCAATGAAAATCAAAGAGCAAACTAGGAAGCTAGCCGTAGGCTGCTCAAAACACTGTTTTGAGGTTGCAGATAGAGCTGACGTGGTTTGAAGAGATTTTCGAAGAGTATGAGGACAGCAAAAAGACTGCACGGTTGATGCAGCCTTTTCTTTTTATTTGAGATAACGTTGAAGGAATTCTTTTGTACGGTCTTCTTTAGGATTAGTGAAGAGGTCTTCTGGTTTACCTTCTTCAGCGATTACACCCTTATCCATGAAGATAACACGGTGAGAGACATCACGGGCGAATTCCATTTCGTGGGTTACGACAATCATAGTCAAGCCTTCCTGAGCCAGATCTTGCATGATTTTGAGGACTTCTCCAACCATTTCTGGATCGAGAGCTGATGTTGGTTCATCAAAGAGAATAGCGTCAGGATTCATAGAGAGGGCGCGTGCAATAGCCACACGTTGTTTTTGACCACCTGAGAGTTGTTTTGGTTTGGCTTGCCAGTAGCGTTCTCCCATGCCGACTTTTTCCAGGTTTTCTTTGGCAATCTTTTCAGCTTCTGTGCGTTCACGTTTAAGGACAGTTGTCTGAGCGACAATTGTGTTTTCAAGAACGTTGAGATTTTCAAAGAGGTTAAAGGATTGGAAAACCATTCCCAACTTTTCACGGTATTGCGTGAGGTCATAGCCTTTTTCGAGGACGTTTTGTCCATGATAAAGGATTTGTCCATCAGTTGGTGTTTCAAGTAGGTTAATGGAGCGTAGGAAGGTTGATTTTCCGCTTCCAGAGCTTCCGATGATAGAGATAACTTCTCCCTTGTGGACAGTGAGAGAAATGTCTTTTAGCACTTCGTTTTGTCCATAGGATTTTTTGAGGTGTTTAATTTCAAGGATTGCTTGTGTCATTATTTCAAATCCTCCGTTTGCATTTGGTTAGCACCTGTAGTATAGGTATCCATGTCCATGCGGCGTTCGATGAATCGTAGGATACGTGTTACGGTGAAGGTGAGGACAAAGTAAATCACGGCGATGATTGTAAATGTCTGGAAGTATTGATAGGTTTGTGTTGCCACGGTATTTCCTGAGAAATAAAGTTCGACAACAGAGATAACGTTCAATACAGATGTATCTTTGATATTGATGACAAATTCATTACCAGTTGCTGGTAGGATGTTACGGACTACCTGAGGTAGGACAATCTTACGCATGGTTTGGTTATGAGTCATACCAAGAGCAGTAGCGGCTTCAAATTGTCCCTTGTCAACTGCTAGGATACCACCACGAACGATTTCAGTCATGTAGGCACCGGTGTTGATCGAAACGATGAAGATAGCAGCTAGTGTGCGGTCAAGGTTGATACCGAAAGCTTGGGCAGTTCCATAGTAGATAACCATCGATTGAACAATCATTGGGGTACCACGGAAAATTTCAATGTAGACATTGAGGATCCAGCCGACTAGTTTTTGTAGACCATAAATGGCTTTATTCTCAGATAGAGGAGCAGTACGGAAGACACCAATGGCAAGTCCAATAATGAGACCTGTGATGGTTCCGACGATAGAGATTAAAAGAGTGACACCAGCACCACGCAAGAGTTGTTGCCAGTTTTCAGAAAGAATTTTAGCGACTTGGCTAAAGAAACTACTGCTAGTCTCTTCAGTTGTTGTAGCTTCGGCAGGTTGTTCCTTGATCATACGATCCATCAAGGCAACTTGATCGTCTTTTGAAATGGTTTCAATGCTGGCATTGATTTGGCTAATACGGTTGTCATCTTTACGAAGTCCGATGGCGATAGCTGTATCTTCTTCTCCAGTTTTGAAACCTGGTTCTACTTGAACCATTTTAAACTTAGAGTTAGCAGCTTCGGCAGTCAGAGCTTCTGGACGTTCAGAAACATAGGCATCGATGACACCAGCCTCAAGAGCTTGGCGCATTTGAGCGAAGTCTCCCATGGCAGTTTCTTTTTTAGCACCTGGGATTTGTGCAATCAAGTCATAAAGGTAGACACCTTGTTGAGAAGTGATTTTTGCACCGTTAAAGTCATCCAAAGATTTAGCACTTGCGTAGGCAGAATCTTTTTTGACAAGCAAAACTGGTTCGCTAGTGTAGTAACTGCTTGAAAAGGCAATTTCTTGTTTGCGTTCGGCAGTAGGACTCATACCTGCGATAATCATGTCAATCTTACCAGAAGTAAGGGCAGGAACTAGACCTTCCCACTTGGTTTTAACAACCAAAGGTTCTTTACCTAAGTCCTTAGCGATTTTCTTGGCGATTTGAACATCGTATCCGTTAGCATACTGGTTAGTCCCATCGATTTTGACAGCCCCATTGCTATCATCATCCTGAGTCCAGTTAAAGGGAGCATATGCTGCTTCCATCCCGATGCGTAAATATTCATCGGCTTGGGCAACATTGACAAGTCCCAGCATCAGCAAGAGACTTGTGAAAATAGATAAGTATATTTTTCTCATGATTTCTCCTATTTCTAATCTATTAAAAAATAACTGTCTCCTATTTTATCGAAAAAAACTCTATTTTTCAATATAGGTAAGCCCTTACTTGTGAAAAAATGATATAATGATAGCAAAGATAAAAAGGGGGCTTAGTTGATGAAAAAAACTTTTTTCTTACTGGTGTTAGGCTTGTTTTGCCTTCTTCCATTCTCTGTTTTTGCCATTGATTTCAAGATAAACTCTTATCAAGGAGATTTGTATATTCATGCAGACAATACGGCAGAATTTAGACAGAAGATAGTTTACCAGTTTGAGGAGGACTTTAAGGGCCAAATCGTGGGACTTGGACGTGCTGGCAAGATGCCTAGTGGATTTGACATTGATCCTCATCCAAAGGTTCAGGCTGCGAAAAACGGTGCTGAACTGACAGACGTTACTAGCGAAGTGACAGAAGAGGCGAATGGTTATACTGTGAAAGTCTACAATTCAGGTCAAGAGGGTGACATAGTTGAAGTTGACCTCACATGGAATTTAAAAAATTTGCTTTTTCTATATGATGACATCGCTGAATTAAATTGGCAACCTCTGACAGATAGTTCAGGAGCTATTGGAAAGTTTGAATTTCATGTAAGGGGAGACAAGGGGGCTGAAAAACTCTTTTTCCATACAGGGAAACTTTTTAGAGAGGGAACGATTGAAAAGAGTAACCTTGATTATACTATCCGTTTAGACAATCTTCCGCCTAAGCGTGGAGTTGAATTGCATGCCTACTGGCCTCGAACTGATTTTGCTAGCGCTAGGGATCAGGGATTGAAAGGGAATCGTTTAGAAGAGTTTAATAAGATAGAAGACTCGATTGTTAGAGAAAAAGATCAGAGTAAACAACTCGTTACTTGGGTGTTTCCTTCCATACTTTCCATCTCCTTGTTATTGAGTGTTTGCTTCTATTTTATTTATAGAAGAAAGACCACTCCTTCAGTCAAATATGCCAAAAATCATCGTATCTATGAACCACCAATGGAATTAGAGCCTATGGTTTTATCAGAGGCTGTTTACTCGACCTCCTTGGAGGAAGTGAGTCCTCTAACCAAAGGAGCAGGTAAATTTACCTTTGATCAACTTATTCAAGCTACCTTGCTAGATGTGATAGACCGTGGGAATGTTTCTATCATTTCAGAAGGAGATGCAGTTGGTTTGAGGCTAGTAAAAGAAGATGGTTTGTCAAGTTTTGAGAAAGACTGTCTAAATCTGGCTTTTTCAGGCAAAAAAGAAGAAACTCTTTCCAATTTGTTTGCGGATTACAAGGTATCTGATAGTCTTTATCGTAGAGCAAAAGTCTCTGATGAAAAACGGATTCAAGCAAAGGGGCGTCAGCTCAAATCTTCTTTTGAAGAAGTATTGAAAGAGATGCAAGAAGGAGTGAGAAATAGAGTTACCTTCTGGGGGCTTCCGGATTACTACCGTCCTTTAACTGGTGGGGAAAAGGCCTTGCAAGTGGGTATGGGGGTCTTGACTATCTTGCCCCTATTTATCGGATTTGGTTTGTTCTTGTACAGTTTGGATGTTTATGGCTATCTTTACCTCCTCTTGCCAATACTTGGTTTTCTAGGTTTGGTTTTGGCTGTTTTCTATTATTGGAAGCTTCGATTAGATAATCGTGATGGTGTCCTAAATGAAGCAGGAGCAGAAGTATACTATCTCTGGACCAGTTTTGAAAATATGTTGCGTGAGATTGCACGATTGGATCAGGCTGAATTGGAAAGTATTGTGGTCTGGAATCGCCTCTTGGTTTATGCGACTTTATTTGGCTATGCAGACAAGGTCAGTCATTTGATGAAGGTTCATCATATCCAAGTGGAAAATCCAGATATCAACCTCTATGTAGCTTATGGTTGGCATAGTATGTTTTATCATTCAAGTGCGCAAATGAGCCATTATGCCAGCGTCGCAAACACAGCAAGTACCTATTCCGTATCTTCTGGAAGTGGAAGTTCTGGCGGTGGCTTCTCTGGAGGAGGAGGCGGTGGCAGTATCGGTGCCTTTTAAAGAGAACTGCCATATACTGAAAAAGTATGCTATAATGGAAGATAGAAAAAGGAGTAATCTATGTATCTTATTGAAATTTTAAAATCTATCTTCTTCGGGATTGTTGAAGGAATTACGGAATGGTTGCCGATTTCGAGTACAGGTCACTTGATTTTAGCAGAGGAGTTTATCCAATACCAAAATCAAAATGAAGCCTTTATGTCCATGTTTAATGTCGTGATTCAGCTTGGTGCTATTTTAGCGGTTATGGTCATTTACTTTAACAAGCTCAATCCTTTCAAATCGACTAAGGATAAGCAGGAAGTTCGTAAGACTTGGAGACTGTGGTTGAAGGTCTTGGTTGCCACTTTACCTTTGCTTGCAGTATTTAAGTTTGATGATTGGTTTGATACCCACTTCCATAATATGGTTTCAGTTGCTCTCATGTTGATTATCTATGGGATTGCCTTTATCTATTTGGAAAAGCGCAATGAAGCGCGTGCTATAGAGCCAAGTGTAACAGAGTTGGACAAACTTCCTTATACGACAGCATTCTATATCGGACTCTTCCAAGTTCTTGCCCTTTTACCAGGAACTAGCCGTTCAGGAGCGACTATTGTCGGTGGTTTGTTAAATGGAACCAGTCGTTCTGTTGTGACGGAATTTACCTTCTATCTTGGAATTCCTGTTATGTTTGGAGCTAGTGCCTTAAAGATTTTCAAATTTATAAAAGCAGGACAGCTCTTGAGCTTTGGGCAATTGTTCTTGCTCTTGGTTGCGATGGGAGTAGCCTTTGCAGTCAGCATGGTCGCTATTCGCTTCTTGACAAGCTATGTGAAAAAACACGACTTTACTCTTTTTGGTAAATACCGTATCGTGCTTGGTAGTGTCTTGCTACTTTATAGCTTTGTTCGTTTATTTGTATAAGAAAAACCTTGAAGGGGCAACTCTTCAAGGTTTTATACTCTTCGAAAATCTCTTCAAACTGCATCAGCTCTATCTGCAACCTCAAAACAGTGTTTTGAGCAGCCTGCGGCTAGCTTTCTAGTTTGCTCTTTGATTTTCATTGAGCTTTAAAATCCAGTTACGGTAATCCCCAGCAGGCGGACGCCTTTTTCTTTCTCGTCCAACTCTTCATAGAGTTGCAGGGCTATTTGGCTGATCTGACTAGCATCCTGCGTTTTTTGATCCAGACTTTTTCGTTTAGTCAGAGTTGAAAAGTCTTCGTAGCGGATTTTCAGAATGACAATTTTTCCAGCTTTTTCTTGTTGACTGAGATTGAGAGCGACTCTTTCT
>CAURCY010000042.1:0-13481 GCA_963523355.1 uncultured Streptococcus sp. | reverse complement strand
AAAATCCAGTGTCCGCAAGGACGTGCCGGTTCGACCCCGGCCGCCGGTATAGTATTAAAGACAAGGTTTTCGGACCTTGTCTTTTTCTTTTATTTGTTGAATTTGTAACGCTGAGTTACTTAAAATTACTAGTTTTATAACAAATCATCTAATTTATCCGCTAATTTTTGTTGCTTGCTTGGATACAAATGAGAGTATGTATCTATTGTTGTAGTTATAGAAGCATGTCCTAATCTTTCTTTTACGACAAGATAATCTTCTCCTTGGTTTATTAGTAGGGAAGCATGTGAATGCCTGAAGTCATGAATTCTTATTTTTTTTAAAGAACTATCTCTTTGTAATATTTTTTTATATTGTTTTTCGATTGAATCCTTAGTTATCGTAATCGGGCTATTTTGAAATATCTGTAGATCATCTAGGTTGGTTGTAAATTCTTTTAATCTTTCATGCTGTGTTTGCCTCCATTCTTCTAGTGTCTCCACTAGTTTGGTGTTCATGATGATTCTTCGGGTTCCAGCTTTTGTCTTTGTACTACTAATGTGTTCTTCACCTTTTTTAACGTATATTGATTTACTTACATGGATTGTATTTGTAGAAAACTCTATGTCCTTCCACGTTAGAGCAAGAGCTTCTCCGAGTCTTAGACCAGTAAAAAATAGAACTGTGAATAGTAATTTTATATTGTATTCATCGTTGCTAAATAGTGTTAAGAAATGCTTAAATTCTTTTACTGTCCAGAAATTTAATTTTACTTTTTCTATGGGTAATTTTTTCAGTAATCCTACGGGATGTTCCTTGTAAAATCCCTTTCTTAATCCAACATCCAGAATTTTCTTTAGTAAAATTATAATTTTATTAATAGTGTTTGGACTTAGCTTCTTTTCTGAGTTTTGAGTATTTTTATCTCTTAGATGTTCTCTGAATTGATAGATATCTTCATAAGTTAATTTAGCTACATCATCAACTTTTTCAAAATAGTTTTTTATATGCCTGTTATAGTTGTTTTCTTGTGTATCTATATAGCTTTGTTTTCTGTTGTTTATTCTATCCTCTTCTTTTAAGAGATCATAAAGGATATCAATTGATATTTTTGAGTTGAAACTTTTTTCTTTAAGTTCGACACTTCGTAAGTATTGTTCGGCCTCCAATGCTTCTTTTTTAGTTTTGAATCCTTTTCTTACAATTCTACGTTGTTTTAGAGATATTGGATTTATACCATTGGAAACATCAACAATCCAAGTTCCGTCTCTACTTTTACGTAAAGCCATAAGCTACGCTTCTTTCTGGAGTTCAATTCCTAATAGTTCTTCTGCGACACTGGCTGGAATTGTACCAATCCTTTTGTTATCGTAGATGTTAAAACCACGATTCACTAATAGTAATTTGCCGGTATGGATAATCTTTCTTGCAGTTCCTGGAGCAAATCCAAGTTCGATAAGGTCATCTTTTGTTACAGTTTTAATCATGTGATCTCCTTTTCTAATTAGATTAACTAAGGGGAGGATTAACTCCCCTTGTATTTTACTTATTTTTGTTTTACATCTACTAAATGGATAGCATCAGCCTTGTAATACATTGTCGTGCTAATCATAGTAGCTTGTAAATTGTCAAATGTAACTGGTACTTCATCCATTGCTTGGATATAGTCATTATCAACCAAGGCATCTGGATTGTCTACTGAGACTTGGGTTGATTTCTTTTTGAATTGTCCATCCTTGATTGTTACATTGTATTTCCAACCAATGATTTTATCGGTATTAAAACGTCTTTCGCTACCATCTCGGTTTTTGATAATTTCTCCGTTTGCATCTGCTCGGACTTCCGTTTCAAATTTTGGAATGACTTCATCCAATTCAAATTTTGTTCCAATGTTATTAAAATTCCAGTCATTTTGTGAAAGCATTTTTGCCATAGTTAATTTCTCCTTTTAATATTTTCTTTGATTGTAGGGATCAAATCCTCTCGTTTAAAGAGTATTGCTCTTTCTATTAATCCACTTGCTAAATCTGGTGGATATTCCATATTGTTGAGTGCGAGATAGTTAGCTTTCTCATACTCATGCAGTAAGTTATTGTCGTATAGAAATTTATACGCTTTTAGAATAGCTCCTGAACCTTTATAGGTAAACCATTCTAATTTTTGTTCTAGTTCTGTTTTTGATTTTGAAATAATGATAGAGACGGGTTTTGAATGGCCTAAAAACTTTTCCCAAGATCTCAAAGGTTTTGAGAAATAGCTATCACTATAGAACCTCACTTTTTCTTTGAGATATCCCTTGGTAAAGTTGAGAAGATCTATTTCTGAATGCAACCATTCTTGAATGAAGTAGTGAGCTTTTTCTTTCCTAAGTTCTAACTCAGTTCTTATCCAATTTTCTATATACCGCTTGCTGATACCGAGCTTCTCAGCTCGTTCTAAGCGTTTATCGTAAATTCTAAGTCTTTCGTCATCATTGGGTTTTCTCAAATATAAGGTCTGGCCGATTGTTTCATCTCCGTAGGTATTGTAGTAGGTGCTTTTTCCATATATAAAGCGTTTCTTCTGACAAATCTTTAGAAGCTGATTAGGAGTGAAATAGGGTGTTTCATTAAAATCATCTATTGCAATATCAATTCGTCTTACTGAAAAATGATTGTAATTGTAGTAGAGGTTGTTCAAAAACTGTCTTTCGGACAGACTATTTGGATCTAATACCATATCTCTATAGAACTCGAGTGCCTGTCCTGACATGACAAGCATGTAGGACGACTCTTTCGCTCCATAGTAGATACGGATATTCCCATAATGAAGCTGGCTATCATAGTTATAGTATTTAAGGCTCCCTTTATTCTCAATAAATAGGTCATAGTCAAGAAATAGAATGTCTTCGATTATTTCTCTTGGCGAAAATTCAGTCTTATCAAACTGAATTTGAATCCAGTCAAATACAGAACGTAAATGTTCATTTTTTGCCATAGATTTTGATTCAACTTTTTGCTTAATTTTGCCACCCTTAAAATCTCCGAAACCCTTGGAAATACTGAATTCTTTCGATGGTACACCTAACTTGCAGAGGGTGGTGTTACTACACACCCTATCGGTCAAAAATGGTCCGTCCGCATCTACGCTCATTTTCGGCTTTCTGCCTCATGGCTCAGCCGAAAATGAGCTATTAGCCGAACCTATTTTTTGACCTCTTGTTAACAAACCCTAGTAAGCCGGTTTGCATCGACTCTTCAATATCTTGGATTTTCTTTTTTAGGTTGGAATTCTCAATTTTTATCAGTCGTATTTCTCGTTTAAATTCCTGTTTCAAGGCGCTCAGTTCATCGTAGAGCTCATCTATTACTTGGTTTAGGGATTCTTGCTCATTATCTGCTAGACTCCCAAATACGGCTTGTATAGCCTCTTTGAGACCTATTTCAAGTTTTAGGTTAGCTAACTTTTGAAATTGTCTAAGGTCTTCGTCTGTAAAGTCATAGGCAACTGTATAACTTAATTGATGAGTTCTTGGATTTCTACTGATAGGAATTTTAATTTTCTTAAATTCCTTGCCACTTATCTCTCTAATCAGTTGAATCCAATTTTTAAGAGTAGAGGTAGAGTTTAGGCCAGAAATTTGATTGACTAACTCTTTATTGGTCATCTTTTTGTGAAACCTCCGAAATTTTCTTGTGCAACTGAAGAGTTTTCTGTGGTATAATTGTTACATAATATGTTTTGATCTTGGAACGAACGGCACATTTGTTTCAAGATTTTTTATTTTGTCGAATCCTACCTCCTTTATTAAAATTTTTTAAATCGACTACTAGTTACATACGCTTTTACCTCCTTTTATGCTATAATATTCTCAATGGAATATTCAATCTCAAAATAAATATTCCTTATGGAATAATTCTATTTTATACCGTTTAGAATATTTTGTCAAGCTAAAATATACGAATAAGAATATCTATAGGAGAATTATGTATACAGAGGATTATAAATTTTCAGAGAGGTTAAAAACTCTCAGAAAATCAAAAAAGTTAACTCAAGTACAAATATCGGAATTAATTGGAGTTCAACAAGGGACATATTCTCGGTGGGAGAATGGAACGTTAGAACCAGGATTAGAATTCGTTGTGAAATTAGCAAATATCTTTGGGACTACTACAGATTATTTGCTGGGACAAAAACCTTATTCAATTATCAGTAGTTTACCTCTAGAACAATTAGATCTTACCAATATTGCAAACTTTTCAAAGGATGAGTTTGATATTTTGAAACATTCAATAGCAGTTTCGGTGGCAAGAAATAAAATAAAGGCAACAGAACTAAAAGATAGAGTTATAGAAAAAAATCAGTTGTCAGAAAAAGATGCAGAACTTTTGAATAAGATTTTTGAAGAAGTTAAAACTTATTGGGAAAATTAGGAGGACGCTAGTCTTCAAAATTCCCTCCCAAAATGTGTCCAAAATATTGACAGAATTCTAGCTTTTCATTATAGTTCTTATGGAACTTTTTTTCTACAACAAAATAGGCTCCATAATATCCATAGGGGATTTACCCACTACAAATAGTATAGAGCCGGTTTTATTAATGTCCTGCATTTCCTAATAAGTTAACCATGACAACACCAATGATAATCAAAATTAAACCGATAATGCTATAAACATTTAGTGTTTCTTTGAAAATCATTACTGCGATAGAGGCTGTCAAAACTAAACCGACAGCTGACCATGTTGCATAAGCTATTCCTAAAGGAATTTTTTGCATTGCTAGTGAGAGGAAATAGAAACAAACGCCATAGCTAAGTAGGGCAGAAACGGTTGGAATAGGCTTTGTAAAACCGTCTGATAATTTCAAAAGGTTAGTTCCCAATATCTCTCCTACAATGGCGATAAAAAGATAAAAGTATGACATGTCTTTAACCTCCTATATGTCATGTTTTTGCTCTAAGAGCTATTATAGCTATCCGTTTTTTATAAATCTTGGCACAAGTCATGAGAATTTGTAGTAAAACTGTGGCAGACACTTTTTCAGAACCAATAGCTGATAAGTTTATTATATCATAAGATAAATTTTAAAAAAAGTCTTGATTTATTTCAATGTCTTGCGTGGTCTCGATTTTACTGGTAAAATTACTTTTAAGAACTTTAAAAAAGAGGTTTCTATATTTGACAAAACAATGACTTGTTGTCCCGAATGTGGGCATCCTTTGGAGAAAAAATTTTTAAAAGATGAGGGAGATATTCCTTATTGTTCACAATGTGCGAGTTTTCGTTTTCCAGTCTTTAATACAGCAATTAGTGCGATTTTATTTAATGAAAAACATGATAAGATTCTCTTGATTAAGCAATATGACATGGCTGAGCATATTTTGCTAGCTGGTTATGTGTCTAATGATATTCACAACCAATTTCTACAATCATTAAAGGCAATTAATTTAGCCTCTCTTATTACGGATATGGGTAATAAAATTGCACAAAACTAGTCCAAAACTCTTTTTAATAAGGAGTATACTTTCTAGCATTTTATAGTTACTAAAAAGTATCTAAACTTTGGAAGTGATACTAAGTTTTAAAAAATATTATGGAAAAAAAGCTTATAAAATCAATATTTCTGAGATTTAAAACTAATAATATTAGACTCAAAATCCAGTGTCCGCAAGGACGTGCCGGTTCGACCCCGGCCGCCGGTATAGTATAGAGTTAAGGAACGTTGTAAATCTTCGTTCCTTTTTTATATTATTTTTGGTATAATAATAGTTATTCAAATTTTATTTAGATTATGAAAGTGTAGGGAAGTATGTCTCGTTCTATCGATTTATTAAAACATCGGTATTTGAAAAATATTAAAGAAAATCCTGAATTGTTTGTCGGAATTGAGCTGGAATATCCTGTTGTAAACTTGGAAGGGGATGCTACAGATGTTGAAGTTATCAAACACTTATTCCGATATTTAGTTTCTGCTTTGGATTTAACTGTCGAAAAGGTAGATGATTTTGGGACTCCTATTCAGTTAGTGGACCCAGTAAGTCAGGATGCTATTTTATTTGAAGTTTCCTATACTACGATTGAGTTTGCATTTGGTAAGGCTGAAACAATACAAGAGGTTGAAGAACGTTTTAGTATTTATATGGAAGCAATCCAGAAGAAGTTAGCTGAATCAAATCATGCTATTGTTGGCTGTGGTATTCATCCCAACTGGGATAAAAATGATAATTGTCCAGTGGCTTACCCACGCTATCAGATGTTGATGGACTATTTGAATTTGAGTAGAAATGTGACTAAATCAGACTTACATCAATTCCCTGAATACGGAGCGTTTATTTGTGGGAGTCAGGTTCAGTTGGATGTTTCAAAGTCTAACTACTTACGAGTGATTAATGCTTTTACCCAAATTGAAGGGGCTAAGGCTTATTTATTTGCAAACTCTGAGTTTACAGGTGCGGATTGGGATACAAAAATCTCAAGAGATATTTTCTGGGAAGAATCGATGCATGGTATCTATCCAGAGAATGTTGGTGTCAATGCTAGGCTCTTTAAAGATGAGGATGATTTTTTTGATTATCTAGATCATTCTGCAATTTTTACTGCGGAACGTGATGGACAAACCTATTATTTTTATCCGATTCAGGCTAGGGACTATTTGGCTACAACTGAAATCCAAGCATATGCACTTAATGGGGAAGAGGTTCTTATTTCCCCTCAAGAGAAAGATTTTGAAACTCATCGTAGTTATCAGTACCAAGACTTAACGACTCGCGGAACAGTTGAGTTTCGTAGTGTGTGTACTCAACCTCTAGATAGAACCTTCGCTTCAGCAGCTTTTCACTTGGGATTGTTGGTTAATTTAGATAAGTTAGAAGCTTACTTAGAAACAGCACCTTTCTTTAAAGAATTTGGTCGTAATTACAAGTTTTTAAGACGACAATTTTCTAAGAAAAAGCTTACAGATGAGGAAGAAACTGCGATTATTGAATTTTCCAAAGACTTACTCCTGCTAGCTGAGGAAGGACTGGAGATGAGAAATAAGCAAGAAATGACCTATTTACAGCCTTTGAAAGAAGAATTGAGCCTATAATTTCTCTTATAAAAGGAGAATTTTCTGAAAAATCATGATATAATGGAAGAGACTATAGATAAAGGATAGAGAGTAATGACATTAGTTTATCAATCAACGCGTGATGCCAACAATACAGTAACTGCTAGCCAAGCAATTTTGCAAGGTTTGGCAACGGATGGTGGTTTGTTTACACCGCTTACTTATCCAAAGGTAGATTTGGACTTTGACAAATTGAAAGATGCTTCTTATCAGGAAGTTGCTAAGATTGTTTTGTCAGCATTTTTAGATGACTTTACAGCTGAAGAGTTGGACTACTGTATCAACAATGCCTACGATAGCAAGTTTGATACTCCAGCTATCGCGCCATTAGTGAAATTAGACGGGCAATATAACTTGGAACTTTTCCATGGTTCAACAATTGCTTTTAAGGATATGGCCTTGTCTATCTTGCCATACTTTATGACGACTGCTGCTAAAAAGCATGGTTTGGAGAACAAAATAGTCATCTTGACAGCCACATCTGGTGATACTGGGAAAGCTGCTATGGCAGGGTTTGCGGATGTACCTGGCACTGAGATTATCGTCTTTTATCCAAAAGATGGTGTCAGCAAGGTGCAAGAGTTGCAAATGACCACTCAGACTGGCGACAATACTCATGTTATCGCCATTGACGGTAACTTTGACGATGCGCAAACGAATGTGAAACATATGTTTAACGATGTAGCCCTTCGTGAAAAATTGGCTGCCAACAAGTTGCAATTTTCATCAGCTAACTCTATGAATATTGGTCGTTTGGTACCACAGATTGTTTATTATGTTTATGCCTACGCTCAGTTGGTTAAGACTGGTGAGATTGTGGCTGGTGATAAGGTCAACTTCACAGTACCAACAGGAAACTTTGGAAATATCTTGGCTGCCTTTTATGCTAAGCAAATTGGTCTGCCAGTTGGCAAATTAATCTGTGCTTCAAATGACAACAATGTTTTGACAGACTTCTTCAAGACACGTGTTTACGACAAGAAGCGTGAGTTTAAGGTAACAACTAGTCCATCTATGGATATTTTGGTATCTTCAAACTTGGAGCGTTTGATTTTCCATCTTTTGGGGAATGATGCTGAAAAGACAGCTGAACTCATGAGTGCCTTGAACACGCAAGGACAATATGAGTTGACAGATTTTGATGCAGAGATTCTTGATCTCTTTGCGGCTGAATATGCGACTGAGGAAGAAACGGCAGCAGAAATCAAACGTGTTTATGAGTCAGATTCTTATATCGAGGATCCACATACGGCGGTTGCCTCAGCAGTTTATAAAAAATACCAAGCTGCTACTGGGGATGCGACTAAGACAGTGATTGCTTCAACAGCTAGTCCATACAAGTTCCCAGTGGTTGCAGTAGAAGCTGTAACTGGAAAATCAGGGCTTGGCGACTTTGAAGCCTTGGCTCAATTACATGATATTTCAGGAGTGGCAGTGCCGCCAGCAGTTGATGGGCTTGAAACAGCTCCTGTTCGTCACAAGACAACAGTGGCAGCTGCTGATATGCAAGCAGCGGTTGAGGCTTATCTAGGACTTTAAGACAGAGGGAGTAAACTCGGTTGGGAAACCAACTGAGTTTCTTTTCATCAGGAGGAAGGATTGTTTAAGAAAAATAAAGATATTCTTAATATTGCATTGCCAGCTATGGGTGAAAACTTTTTGCAGATGCTCATGGGGATGGTGGATAGTTACTTGGTAGCCCACTTGGGCTTGATAGCTATTTCGGGTGTATCAGTAGCTGGCAATATTATCACGATTTATCAGGCGATTTTCATAGCTCTGGGAGCTGCTATTTCCAGTGTTATTTCAAAGAGTTTAGGGGAGAAGAATCAGTCTAAGCTAGCCTACAATGTGACTGAGGCGTTGAAGATTACCTTACTATTAAGTTTCCTTTTAGGATTTTTGTCCATCTTCGCTGGGAAAGAGATGATAGGACTTTTGGGGACGGAGAGAGATGTAGCTGAGAGTGGTGGACTCTACCTATCTTTGGTAGGCGGATCGATTGTTCTCTTAGGTTTAATGACCAGTCTGGGAGCCTTGATTCGTGCAACGCATAATCCACGTCTGCCTCTCTATGTTAGTCTTTTATCCAATGCCTTGAATATTCTTTTTTCAAGTCTAGCTATTTTTGTTCTGGATATGGGGATAGCTGGTGTTGCTTGGGGGACAATTCTGTCTCGTTTGGTAGGTCTTGTGATTTTATGGTCGCAATTAAAGTTGCCTTTTGAGAAACCGACTTTTGGTTTAGATAAGGAACTATTGATCTTAGCTTTGCCAGCAGCTGGAGAGCGGCTTATGATGCGAGCTGGTGATGTTGTTATCATTGCCTTGGTCGTTTCTTTTGGAACGGAAGCAGTAGCTGGAAATGCAATCGGAGAAGTCTTGACCCAGTTTAACTATATGCCTGCTTTTGGAGTTGCTACAGCAACGGTCATGCTGGTAGCTCGAGCAGTTGGAGAGGATAATTGGAAAAGAGTAGCTAGTTTGAGCAAGCAAACCTTTTGGCTTTCTCTGGTCCTCATGTTACCCTTGACCTTCAGTATCTATGCTTTGGGTATACCACTAACTCATCTCTATACGACTGATTCTCTAGCGGTGGAGGCTAGTGTTCTAGTGACACTTTTTTCACTACTTGGTACTCCTATGACGATAGGAACAGTCATCTATACAGCAGTCTGGCAGGGTTTGGGCAATGCTCGGCTTCCCTTTTATGCGACAAGTATAGGAATGTGGTGTATCCGCATTGGAACAGGATATCTGATGGGGATTGTGCTTGGTTGGGGCTTGCCCGGTATTTGGGCCGGAACCCTTTTGGATAATGGTTTTCGTTGGTTATTTCTACGTTACCGTTACCAGCGTTATATGAGCTTGAAAGGATAGGAAATGCAAAAAACAGCTTTTATTTGGGATTTAGATGGGACTTTATTGGATTCTTACGAAGCGATTTTATCAGGAATTGAGGAAACTTTTGCTCAGTTTTCTATTCCTTATGATAAGGAGCAGGTGAGGGAGTTTATTCTCAAGTTTTCTGTGCAGGATTTACTTGTGCAGGTGGCAGAAGAGAGAAAGCTGGATGTGGAAATGCTAAATCAGGTGCGTGCCCAGAGTTTGGCTGAGAAGAATGCTCAGGTAGTTTTGATGCCAGGTGCGCGTGAGGTGCTAGCTTGGGCAGAGGAATCAGGAATTCAGCAGTTTGTTTACACTCATAAGGGAGACAATGCTCGTACCATTCTCAGAGACTTGGGTTTGGAATCTTATTTTACAGAGATTTTAACCAGTCAGAGTGGTTTTGTGCGGAAGCCAAGTCCAGAAGCGGCTAACTATCTGTTAGGCAAGTATCAGTTGGATTCTGAGAAGACCTATTATATAGGGGATCGGACTCTGGATGTGGAATTTGCCCAGAATAGTGGGATTCAAAGTATCAACTTTTTAGAGTCGACTTATGAAGGAAATCATAGGATTCAAGGGTTAGCAGATATTCCTTATATTTTTGGGGATTGGGAACGATAAGATTGTGTCAGTTTTGTGACAGAGACCTAACAAACTATTTCAAGTAACCGAGTTTGTTACAAGGAATAGACAGTTCTGTTAAATAGGCCCGAGAGGGCTTTTTTTCTGCATTTTTTGTGTTATGATAGACAGGTACTCATTTGAAAGGAATTTGAAAGAATGAAGAAAAGAATATTATTAGCCTCAACAGTAGCCTTGTCATTTGCCCCAGTATTGGCAACTCAAGCAGAAGAAGTTCTTTGGACTGCACGTAGTGTTGAGCAAATCCAAAACGATTTGACTAAAACGGACAACAAAACAAGTTATACCGTTCAGTATGGTGATACCTTGAGCACCATTGCAGAAGCCTTGGGTGTAGATGTCACAGTTCTTGCGAATTTGAATAAAATCACTAATATGGACTTGATTTTCCCAGAAACTGTTTTGACAACGACCGTCAATGAAGCAGAAGAAGTAACAGAAGTTGAAATCCAAACACCTCAAGCGGCTTCTAGTGAAGAGGTGACAACTGCGACAGCAGATTTGACAACCAATCAAGTGACCGTAGATGATCAAACTGTTCAGGTTGCAGACCTTTCTCAACCGATTGCAGAAGCGCCAAAAGCGGTAGAAACTACAAGTACAAAAGAAGTAGCAACAAATTCAGAAGTTGCAGAGACAGTTGCTACTGCAGAAGAAGTAGCACCATCTACAAATACTTCAACGTCAGAGGAGCAAACAGCCGAAACAAGTAGTGCAGTTGCAGAAGCAGCTCCTCAGGCAACGACTTCAGCTGAGAAAAATGAAACTCAAGCAAGCCCACAAGATGTTTCAACAGTGGAAGAAACTACAACTCCAACAGAAGAAACAGCAATCGAAACAACTGCAAAAAGTTCAGAAGAATTAAAAGAAGCCTCATCAAATGAAGCTACAACAGCAGTTTCTACTTATCAACCAGAAGAGAAGAAAACAGTTTCAACAACTTACGCAGCTCCAGCAGCGCCCGATTATGCTGGACTTGCGGTAGCGAAATCTGAAAATGCAGGCCTTCAACCACAAACAGCTGCCTTTAAAGAAGAAATTGCTAACTTGTTTGGCATCACATCCTTTAGTGGTTACCGTCCAGGAGACAGTGGAGATCACGGAAAAGGTTTGGCTATCGACTTTATGGTACCAGAAAGCTCAGAATTAGGGGATAAGATTGCGGAATACGCTATTCAAAACATGGCCAGCCGTGGAATTAGTTACATCATCTGGAAACAACGTTTCTATGCTCCATTCGATAGCAAATATGGGCCAGCTAATACTTGGAACCCAATGCCAGACCGTGGTAGCGTGACAGAAAATCACTATGATCACGTTCACGTTTCAATGAATGGATAAACCAGACTTGGTAATATCATTTTGACGAATGAGATCTAGCTTTCATGATAGGAAGCGAGTCTCGTTCGTTTTTTCTTTGTCAATTTGAATGGAAAATTACAATCTTACAATGCCTTAAGCAACATTCTTGCAATCTATTTTACTTTGTATTATAATTGATTAGTCAATTATTGATAAATCAATAAAAGGAAAGAAAAAATGATAGAGATTCAAGATTTACTTTATCAACTCCGCTTGTCTGAGCAAGCGAGCACGCAATTGTTTGAAAAAAAGCTTGGGATTAGTTTGACACGGTATCAGATTTTATTATTTTTGCTGAAGCATTCCCCTTGTAATCAAATAGCGGTTCAGGAGCGTTTGAAGATTGATCAGGCCGCCTTGACCCGACATTTCAAAATTCTGGAAAAGGAAGGTTTGGTGGAGCGTCATCGTAATCCTGAAAATCAGCGGGAAGTGTTGGTAGAGGCTACGAAGTATGCCAAGGAGCAGTTAGTGGTGAATCCCCCTCGGCAACATATCAAGGTTAAGCAAGCGATGGAAAGTATCTTAACAGAGTCTGAAAGAACAGAACTCAGCCGTTTATTAAATAAATTGGTTTTGGGTATTGAGAATATAGAGATTTAAGGAGAAAAATATGTCAATTATGACAATCATTTTAGCAACGATCGTTGCTTTGGAGCATTTTTACATTTTTTATTTGGAAAGTATTGCAACTCAATCAGATGCAACTAGTCGAGTCTTTAACATGGAAAAGGAAGAACTGGCTCGTCCGTCAGTAATTTCATTGTTTAAAAATCAAGGGATTTATAACGCTCTGCTAGGAGTCTTTCTCTTGTATGGAATTTATTTCTCACAGAATTTAGAAATTGTGACTATTTTTGTTTTATTTGTGATTGGGGCTGCGGCTTATGGCTCTCTGACAGCAGATAAGAAAATTATTTTGAAGCAAGGTGGACCAGCTATTTTGGCCTTGATTAGTATTTTCCTCTTTAAATAAGCTCAAAGGTCTATCAAAGTCTCGCTAGTCCTTTTCACTCCAGAATAAGGGAAATATGTTATACTTGTTTTTAAGAAAAAGTCTCATTGAATTGGTTTTGAGGAGTTAGAAATGAAAGTATTAGTGACAGGTTTTGAGCCCTTTGGAGGGGAAAAGGTCAATCCAGCTTTGGAGGCCATTAAAGGTTTACCAGCTGAAATCCATGGTGCTGAGGTCCGTTGGTTAGAAGTGCCAACAGTCTTTCACAAATCGGCTCAAGTATTGGAAGAAGAGATGAACCACTATCAACCGGACTTTGTCCTTTGTATCGGTCAAGCTGGTGGAAGAACTAGCTTGACGCCTGAACGAGTGGCCATTAACCAAGATGATGCACGCATTCCTGATAATGAGGGTAATCAACCGATTGACCTTCCCATTCGCCCAGACGGTGCTCCGGCCTACTTTAGTAGTCTGCCGATTAAAGCGATGGTTCAAGCTATAAAAAAAGAGGGATTGCCGGCCTCTGTTTCCAATACGGCAGGGACTTTTGTCTGCAATCATTTGATGT
>CAURCY010000041.1:0-14184 GCA_963523355.1 uncultured Streptococcus sp. | reverse complement strand
GGGCATAAGGCGTTTGGGTAGGCGTGAAATCCTCCACCAAATCCGCTTTATTATAGAGGGTCAAGCGAGGAATGTCGTCCATGTCCAGGTCTTTCATGATGGACAGAACTGTTTTTTCATGCTCCTCATGGTAAGGATTGCTGGCATCGATAACATGAACCAGAAGGTCCACATGCTTGCTTTCTTCTAAGGTTGACTTGAAACTGGACACCAACTCTGTCGGCAAATCTTGGATAAAGCCAACGGTATCTGTCAAAGTTACTTGGAGATTGCCTCCCAGATGGATACTCTTAGTCGTCGCGTCCAAAGTCGCAAAGAGCTCGTCTGCTTCATACTGGGTCTTACTGGTCAAGGTGTTCATGATGGTTGATTTTCCAGCATTGGTGTAACCAATCAAACCAATCTTAAAGGTACTTGACTCCAAACGTTTTTCTCGAACTGTCGCCCGATTTTTCTCAACCACCTTGAGCTGGCGCTCGATATCTGTGATCTGATTGCGAACACTACGACGGTTCAGCTCCAGCTGGCTTTCACCAGGTCCACGGGAACCAATTCCCCCTGCCTGACGGCTGAGCATAATTCCCTGACCAACCAAGCGAGGCAAGAGATATTTGAGCTGGGCTAGGTGAACTTGGAGCTTCCCTTCATGGCTTCGAGCTCGCATGGCAAAGATATCCAGAATCAACTGCATACGGTCAATGACCTTAACACCCAGAACTTCCTCTAGATTGACATTTTGCCGTGGAGTTAAACGGTTGTTGACGATGACAGTGGTAATTTCTTCTGCATCCACCATGAGCGCAATTTCTTCTAACTTACCAGAGCCGACGAAGGTCTTGGAATCATATTTTTCACGTTTTTGTCTGTAACTATCTACAACGACTGCCCCAGCTGTCTTAGCCAGACTGGCCAATTCTTCCATAGAGAGATCAAAATTGTCCATGCCCTGCAATTCTACACCAATGAGCAGGACCCGTTCCTCTTTTTTCTCCGTTTCAATCATCTAAAAACTCCTCTATCTGGCTTAAAATGCGGTCTTGCACACCAGCCTCTCCAATCTGATAAAAGGTGACCTGCATGCGATTACGGAACCAGGTCAACTGACGCTTGGCAAAACGACGGGTCGCCTGTTTGAGACTCTCACTCGCTTCCTCAAGAGTTTGCTCGCCACGGAAATAAGGAAAGAGTTCCTTGTAACCAATCCCTTTAGCAGCCTGTACATCAGGATAATGGTCAAACAGCCACTTAGCTTCGTCTATAAGTCCAGCTTCAAACATCAAATCAACTCGGTGGTTGATACGTTCATAAAGCTGACTACGTTCATCATCCAAGCAGATAATCAATGGTTCATACAAGGTCTCTTGATTTTCTAAATCCTGACCAAAATGGGCTATTTCCAAGGCACGCATAGCACGACGACGATTAAACTGAGGAATCTCAAGGCCTGCTTGCTTCACAAGATGGGATAATTCCTCATCTGAATATGGCTCCAAACTAGCTCGATAAGCTAGAATCTCCTCATGGGGAGTCTCCCCACCTAGATGGTATCCTTCAAGTAAACTCTGGATATAAAGTCCAGTACCACCAGCGATAATGGCTAGCTTGCCACGGCTGTGAATATCCTCAATCACCATCTTAGCTTCTGAAACAAAATCAAAAGCCGAGTAAGACTCGGTTACCTCTCTAACATCGATTAAATGATGGGGAACAGCTGCCTGCTCTTCTGGACTAGCCTTAGCCGTCCCAATATCTAGACCTCGATAGACTTGCTGGCTATCTCCACTAACCACTTCGCCATTAAAACGCTTTGCCACTTCAATGGCAAGGGCTGTTTTTCCAACAGCAGTCGGTCCAACAATCACAATTATTTTTGTTTTCATCTTTTTTCCTTGAAAAATTCCCATTTTTTCGTTACTATTATTATATCACAAAAAGGTCAGTCAGAAAAATGCTACCACTTGGGGAGCCTGGCTGATCGGGAAGATAAAGGAGGAAGACTCATGGCTAAAGGATTCGCTAAAGGTCTTGTAACAGGTGTCGCAGGAACTGTCGCTGCAGTTGCAGGTGCAGTATACGCATTTAAAAAGAAAGTGATCGAACCAGAAGAGCAAAAAGCAGCTTTCATCGAAGAAAACCGTAAAAAAGCAGCTCGTCGCCGCGTATCACGTTAAGAAACAAAAGAAGTTGGGATTTATTGTCTCAACTTCTTTTTTCTATTCTTTTAAATAGCTAGGTCAAACTTCAACTGTGGCTTGACAGGGTCATAATCCACCAACTCAAAGTCTTCTGCTTTAATATCAAAGAAATTGGTCTTATCTGGCACATTCAAGACCAAACGTGGTTGGCAGTTTGACGGCTCACGACGAAGCAATTCCTCTGCTTGTTCAAATTGATTGTCATAGATATGGAGGTTGTTGATGAAATAGAAGAACTTCCCAACCTTCCAGCCAAAATGCTTGGCAATCATCATTTGAAGAGCCACGTACTGCATAGCATTGATGTGGTGGGCCACTAGCATATCGTTAGAACGCTGGGTCAAGGTCGCATCCAGATAGATTTCTCCATCTACACGGCGGACATCAAACATGGTCTGAAAGGCGCAGGGAAGGAGGCCGTCCGTCTCCTCAAAAGCTTGGTAATCCCAAAGGGAGATAATGTTTCGACGGTTCCAAGGATTGGCTTCCAACTGCTTGAGAAGCTTATTGATGATATCGTGTTTCTTAACAACCGCCCCGTAACGCTCACCAATAGTTCCCGTATTTCCCACTTCCCAGTCATTCCAGTAGTGAACATTGTACTTGTCATTGAGAACTTCTAAGCTATTAGACTGGTCTTGGTAGATCCAGAGAACTTCTTTGATAGCTGATTTGATTGCAATGGGACGCAAGGTTGTAATGGGGAATTCCCCCTTGGCCAAGTCATACTCTGCAAAGGCACCCGTTACGTACTTAGAGTTGGCAACTGTCCCATCCTTGTACTTGGGACGTGCTTGCTCTGAGAAAACACCTTCCTTTAGAATGCGTTCAATATTCTCTTTAAAAATCGTATCTGATTTTGTCATTTACTCTCACCTCATTTATTGTCCTAACTAGTATAGCATAAAAAAAGCTTTTCTACATTCTCAGATAATCAATAGCTTTCTTGTATTTTTCAAATCGTTCCAGATCCTTTTCAGTAATTGTAGCTAGTCTAGATAAATCTGAATTATGTTTCAAATCTGCTAATTTGACACAACGTGCTATAGGATTCGATTTAACAAGTTCCAAATATTGTTGATAATCTTGTCCCTTTTTCTTGGTCAGTACCTGCACTGCAGTAACAACAGTCTCTGGTAAACCAGCCAATATTAGTTCTTCTACTGTATAAGGGCTATCTTCAAGAACATCGTGCAATAGAGCGACTGCCTTTTCTTCTTGCGTATCGACCAGACTTGCTACAAAAAGAGGGTGTTTGATATAAACTACTCCAGCCTTATCATATTGTCCCTCATGTGCTTTTTTGCAATGGACAAAGCCAATTCAAACATGGATTGTTCTGACTTATTCATTTAAAATCTCCTTTCTAAAATCAAAAAGTTAAGAGTTATATTTACAATTATGATCTTGAAAAAGAGCCTGATGAATCACCAAGCTCTGTCATTTTTATTTTATTGCAATACAAGTGATGCTGCTCCGATAACTCCAGCGTCATTTCCTAGAGTTGCAAGAGCTAGTTTAGTTGTTGTGCGTACTTGTGGGAAGGTATTTTCGTCGTAAACCTTTTGAACACCTTGTAGAAGGAATTCTCCTGCAGCTGACACACCGCCACCGATAACGATTGTTGATGGGTTTAGGATTGAGCCAATGTTAGCACAAGCGATTCCCAAGTAACGTGAGAAATTACGGTAAACGATCAAAGCAAGATCGTCTCCTTCTTTTGCCAAATCAAAGACAGTCTTAGCAGTTACTTCTTCTCCATTATCAATCAAGCGTTTCAAGGCTGCATCACCTTCGTATTCGTCGGCATAACGACGAGTCAAGTTGACAATACCTGTTGCTGAAGCAACTGTCTCAAGGCAACCTTTCTTACCGCAAGTACATGCGATTGGTTGGTCAAAGTCAACAGTGATGTGGCCAAGCTCACCTGCTGCACCAGCAACACCGTGAAGCAATTTGCCTTCTGCCACGATACCGCCACCAACACCTGTACCAAGTGTCATAAAGACAACGTCTGGTTGGTTATCACCAGCCCCCATCCAACGTTCACCAAGAGCTGCTACGTTGGCATCATTATCGATGAAAAATGGAATGCCCAAGGCTTTTTCAATCTTTTCTTTAATCGGTTGAAGGGTTTTCCAGTTGAGGTTGTAGGCACCGATAACAGTTCCTTTTTCACGGTCAACCACACCAGGTGATCCCATTCCAATACCTTGGAAGTCTGCTGCTGCCAATCCAAGCAAGTCCAAACGATGTTGAATAGACTCAATCATATCATCTACGATATGACTTCCCTCATCCAAAATGTTGGTCTTGATAGACCATTTTTCTTGGATTTCTCCTGCTGTTGTCAAGATTGCAAATTTGATAGAAGTTCCACCAAGGTCAATCCCAATAATCTTTTGACTCATCATATTCTCCTTTTTCATTATGAATTAACTGAAAATGCTTACAGTACTAGTATAACAAAATTCACTCATTTATGCAAAGGTTTGCATTAACTTTCTAGATTTTATCCTTACTTATGGTTTCCATAGACCTGAAGCATCTACATAGTAACGGCCTCCATCAACTCGCTCATTTTTAGCCATTTTACCATCTGATTTCAAATAGTAGTTTTCTTGCCATGCATTGCGAGCATAAGAACCATCTGATTTCAAGTAATACCAGGCTTGGTAAGAAGAGTCATAAAGCCACTCACCTTGTGCCATTTTACCGTTTGATTTAAGGTAATAATCTCCTTGCCATGCATTCTTTGCATACGAACCATCTGATTTCAAGTAATACCAAGCTTGATAAGAATCATCATAAATCCATTCGCTCTGGGCCATTTTTCCGTCTGATTTCAGGTAATAGCTTCCCTGCCAAGCATTTTTCACTGGATTTCCATTTCCATCAAAGTAATACCAAGCGCCGTCCTGCTTAACCCAACCACTTGCTGTGGATGAAGTTGTATCAGTTTGAGTTGTAGCCGCTTGTTTTGCTTTAAAAGCACCCTTAGGAGCATTTTTCAATTCGCAAGCCACACCATCATGATCGCGGTCTAACTTGGCAGAATAACCAGGTTCTCCCTCGTGAATATCTGCGTATCCATTCGCCCAAGCTTCTTTACAACTAGAAAAATGAATGTTTTCTTCTGCTAACACAGGTTGTAAAAACAAGGCTAAAACTGGCAAGGTAGCCAGACTCATTTTTAAAAATAGACGTTTATTCATTTCTTTCTCCTATAACGATGTTATCGATTTCACTATTATTTTATCAAACTTATTTCAGCAATTCAAGGAAAGGTTTAATCTGTTCAGCAAACTCTTTTGGTTTTTCCTTATTCAAAACATGAGGGCCGTCCGGAATAATCTGAAATTGGGATTCTGATATTAGTTTATGAAGACTTCTCATAGAGCTAAGATTCGGTTTATCTTTGCTGCCACAAATTAGTAAGGTTGGATAAGAACAAGTTCTTGATATATCAGTTAAATCAAGTGTCTTCAACTCCTCAGAAACTCCAACCATAAGAGCTTTATCTGCTCCCTGTTTCTCAAATGTCCTTTTGGGGAGTAGTTTAAATATCAGCAACTGAATGTAAAAAAGGATATTGCCCGCCAGTTTCAATGGACAGCCTGACAAAACCAAGGCCTGAAGATTTGGTAAATCGTAACTGGAAAGTTCTAGTGCCAGATCAGCACCTAAGGACAATCCAACCAAAACAAAAGGTTCTGTCTCCTTTGATAAATACTGATAGATGCGCTCCTTGGCTTCTTGATAGGTAGCAACTCCGGAAGGAAATAACTCTAGGGCTTCAGAAGGATAATCTACAAGCAACTCTTGCACTTCTTTCCAACTATCTGCTGACTGACCTAGGCCATGTAAAAATATTAATTTCATTTAGTTCTCCCTTACTGACAACTCATACAAGCCCCTGACTGCATTACAGCCATAGATAGCTTCTGCTCCCTTCAAATCTTCTATGGTCAAGGCTTTCTCTTCTACCTGTTCTGTTTCCAGCAAATGCTGACGATAAATTCCTGGTAAGATTCCCAGTCGGATAGACGGTGTGTAGAGTTGCCCAGCGATTTTCAGAACCAAATTTCCAATAGAGGTTTCAAGCAATTCTCCTCTTTGATTATGGTAAATCTTCTCTTGTTTCCCTAGGCTCAAGTGAGGTCGGTAGCTTGTTTTGAAGTAGGTAAAGGCTTGTTGCAAATTGGCTTCCTGAAGGTAAAGTTTGGCCTGACAAAAACTTGGACTAAGAGGTGTTAATACTTGGCGATCGACTTCTATCTCTCCAGATTTGCTAAGGCTAATTCGAAAGCGATAATCTTGATTAGCATCACAAGTCTGACACTCTTCCTCTATCTTTTGTTTCAAGTTTTCTGAATAAAATGGAAAGGCAAAATACCGACTAGCTTTTCTCAGCCTTTCCAGATGTTGTTCTTCAAACATCAGTTGTTTTTGGCTGATTTTTCCAGTTGTAATTAATTGGAAGCGAGCTTGTTTACGATAAAGAACAGCTGCCTTTTGATGAACCTCGCGGTATTCAGATTCCCAAGTGCTATCCCATGTAATGCCTCCGCCAACTCCATAGATGGCTTTCCCTTGATGCAGTTGAATGGTCCGAATGGCGACATTGAAAATCCGTCGTCCATTTGGAAGCAAGAGACCAATCGTTCCACAGTAGACTCCACGCGGTTGTGGCTCCAAGTCCTTTATAATCTCCATAGTCGCAATTTTCGGTGCACCCGTTATAGATCCACAAGGAAAGAGAGAACGGAAGATTTCAACAAGGTCAACATCCTCTCGCAACCGACTCTTGATGGTCGAAGTCATCTGCCAAACCGTTGAATACTGTTCTACTTGACAAAGACGCTCCACGTGCTCACTCCCCACTTCAGAAATACGGTTCATATCGTTGCGCAAGAGGTCCACAATCATCATGTTTTCAGAGCGATTTTTGGGATCCTGTTTCAACCAACTAGCCTGTTCAAGATCTTCTTGGTCAGTTACCCCACGCTGAGTCGTTCCCTTCATTGGTCGCGTTGTCAACTCACGGTCATTTTGCTCAAAAAAGAGCTCTGGGCTCATGGAAATCACTGCCATCTCGTCATGTTCAACATAAGCATTGTAGCCCGCCTCCTGCTCTACTACCATACGATTGTAGATGGCAAAAGGATTGGCACTTAATTTTTGCTTGAGTTGGACGGTGTAGTTGACCTGATAGGTGTCTCCCTGCCGCAAATGATGATGTATCTGTGCAATCGCCTTTTCATAGTCTGCTGCAGATGTTACTTCCTGCCAGTTTGAAGGCAAATCAACCTCGTCATAAATCAGAGGAATAGAGGATGTTTCTACCCTATCATGAACTGTAAAATATAGCAGGTACTCTGCCAGTAAAGGCGCTTTATGAACTGCTAATTTCTCCTCAAAAGCAGGTGCAGCCTCGTAGCTGACATAGCCCACCACATAATAGCCTTGCTCTTGGTAGCTTTCCACTTGTGCCAGCAAATCTGCCACTTCTGCTACATTTCTCGTTTTCAACTCTTTAATAGGCTGGGTAAAGGTGTATCTCTCCCCCAAAGCCCTAAAATCAATCACTGTTTTTCTATGCATATTTCAAGTATAGCATAAAAAGGCAGATTCAGACAAAGCTGATCTACCTTTTTATTATTTTCTTACTATTGATTATGCTTTAGTGAATAAATCACCAGCAAATCCATTAGATTTTTGTAAGAGTTGTTTATAAACTTTCTCTTTCAGACCAACTGTATTTCCAAATCCATTCGCTTTGAGATCTTTTTCAACTGCTTCATCAAACAATTCTTGAAGCCTTGCATAAGTTGAAATTTTCTCACCATTAATTTCAATTTCAACAAAGCCTTTTTGAGCTTTCTCATGTACTTCATGGTACCAAGCAGTTTTCCATTCTTCTAAGTTTTGGAATCTTCCATTTGAAACTTTCTTAATGATGAAATCATCTCCAACATAACCATTGTTCTCTTTCTTAGCAGCATCTTTATATTTATTAGAAGCGTATCCTAAGAAACCATCGAGATAACCAAAGTAACCCCACATACGGAATGTATTATGTTTAAATGAAATAGAACCTACAGTACTTCTACTTGTGTTACCACCATAGATACCTGCCATCATATTAACAGTTTGATAAGCAGTGTCGAAACCTTCTGAACGATAACGTCCATTACCAGGCATTCCATGCTTGGTAACAAAGTTATTGTTTACCAATTGATCAATCGTTGTCAACTTCATGTTTTTCTCTTCATCATTTAAATCACGAAGTTTATCCCATTGATGTGGTTCACCTTTTAGACTGTTACGATCAGCATTCGAACGCCATTCTCGATCCATTTTCTTGAACCACTTATCATTGGTTCCTTCATTTTTCTTAATGACCGCATCAGCTTCTAAGTAATCAAGCATCATCATTGATTCATTATAGTTCTTCATGTAATGATCAATCTTCTGACGACTATCTAGCATATTAGGATTATAGTTATACCATTGATTACCATCATTTTGACGTTCATAAGCCATATTTAATCCTAAGGCACCATACTCACCATTTGGATTTGAGACAGATGGTGATTGTAACATACCTTGAGCAAAGGCTTCAACGTCTGTTCCTTCACGGTGACGCCATGTTCCTAAGTAGGCCATACGGTCATTGATGTGAGTTGTTTCGTGAGTGAATGCAGATGTACCAAAATCACTAATCATGCTAGAGATGATGTAATATACAGCCTCTTGTGGTTGTGGATTTTGGAAGATATAAGCGTATGCACCCATTCCATTGTATCCGTGCCACTTATCAGTCGGACCATAGAATTCACGAATTGGAGCAAAATCGCCATTCTTAGTATGTCCCATACGGTCAACCCAACCAAGACCTGGTACATCATGATTATCCCAAATTGCAGATGGTACCATATTCTCACTCTTAAGAAGTTGATTACGTACATTATCAGCAGCAAGTCTTGACCAGAAGTCTAAATAATTAATTTGTTCTTGCGCACGTAAATCAACTTGCTTCTTGAACGCTTCACGTTCTTCTGCCGTATTCTTACCATATTTCTCAAATGAACTAAACGCAATGGTATTATAGGTTGTAATTAAAATCATATGCGCTTTCTTCAGGTTAAGAAGTGGTAAGATATAACGTCCATGATGACCGTTGTTAATTACTTCATACAGTTTATATTTCTTATTAGCGAAATCTGGATTTGATGATTGTTTCTCAACAACATAAGCATTATCCGCAATGTTATTCTTGAACCAAGTGTTCATATCAGTATCATTTGTGAATAATTCCATGTTGTATTTTAGGAATTCATGCAAGTTAGCTTTACCAGTAGCACTTGCAATCACATCACGATATGCATCCTGTGTTCTATCACCTTTCAAGAAGTGTTCACGTGAACCGATTTGAATTAAGCGGTCGATGACATTCGTTGATTTACCATAGAAATCCGGTTTAAACATCATGATGTCTTTAATGCTCATATCACCATACGCAAAACCATAATAGCGATTGAGATAAGCCAGACCCATCATAATTTTTGCTTTGTTATCTTCTACTCTCTTCACAAGAGCCTTCATTGCAGCTTCGTCGCCGTTTAACTGATGGTCTTCATTTTCAACGATTGCTTTCACAAGTTTATCAAGGTTACCTTTTACTTCGTCAAAGCTTTCTTCTAAGAATAAGTTACGAATATAATTGTTCTTATGATTGTCACTATTTTCAGCAGGTTTATCACGTTTGTCCATCAATGCACGCACTTCAGGTGAAATCAATTCGACACTTGCTAATTTTTCTTTCACATCAGCAATTAGTTTGTTACGATTCTTATCCACCATATTTGGTGTGTAAACGACATCACCTAAATCTGTAATAGCATATTCTTTTACTTGAGCCACTTTTGATGTAACCTTAGGTGATACGGATTTTTCTTCTTTTGTACCGTCAGCGTAATGAATCATAATATGGTCAGCATCTGATAAATCGGTCACAAATTGTCCATCTTTCATACCTGTAACAGATAAAACTTCCGTATTTAGTAATTTAGAATCTGCAGGAATCTTGTTACCTTGGTTTATAATCCACTCTTTATTGTAGAATGGTTGAAGTTTTTCAATATTACGGTAAGCAAGTTCACGAGATACGTCATAATCTTGAGTAGATTTGTAAGTATCTGCTTTTGCTGCCTTATGGTTTAACTTATCTACAAAATGTTCAGTTATTGTATATTCATGTGCAGTAATTCCCATTTTAGCAATTCTGGCATCGGCTTCTTCTTGGGAAACACCCTTCCAACGACTAGAGCGAGAATATGATTGTTTACCTTCACTTACACCATTAACGAATACATTATTATTTCGAACCCAGTTTGCACCAAAGTAATCATCATCCTCTGCATCACGAGAACCGTAAAGAATCTCACCACCATTCTTCACTTTCATCATGGTAACGTTATTTTCAGCAAGCCCCCACGACCAATTAGAATGAAGCAGACCACCTGTTTCAAGAGGTTCTTTCACATCAATCGTACCTTTTGCCACGGAATTCTTCAGACGTCCCCATGCACTAACGTCCATTGGGTTATCACCGTGATTCAATTTAGCAACCAGGCCACCGACCTTAGCATTATTCCCTTTAATATATGCATCAATGTAAGAGTTGTCTGTGTTACTTCTCCAGCTTTCACTTACAAGTCCACCAGACCACCATCCTGCATTACCAACACTTGTAATATTACCAATAAAGGCTACATTACGCATGTTTGATTCATCCAGTTTATTGACCATACCAGTAACATCATTGTTACCTACAACATTACCTGTTACTTTAATGTTTTCAATCCTTGACTTTTTAAACATCTCACCAAGCGGTGCTGTCTTATTAGCCCAAGGCATGTTGATATCGACATTACCTAGATTGAAGTCATGAATATGAGCGTTTTCAACTCGGTTGAATAGTGGACGCGCTAGGTTATGAATTGTAAAGCGGTTATCCCCATCACTAGACAACTTACCTTTAAACGTTCCTGTTACATACTGTTTACTTGGTGTTGGAACATTGACAGCATTCAAATCTGCACCAAGTTTAAACTCACCAGTTGGGTCTTTTTGCATAGCTTCAATTAATTCTTTGAAGTTGTAGTATACATTTCCGGATTTTGCTTTTTGTTTTTCAAAGTAATGAACATACTCTTCGCTAAGTGTATTATCAGCTCTACGTTGAACTAAGTCTGGAGCTTTTGCTACAACTTTGTACAATGTTTTTCCATCAACAACAACTTCTTCAACAGAACTTACCGCAAGTCTTGTTGTTTTGTTATCATGAGTGGTTACACGCAAATATAAGGGAGCAACATCAGCTGGTTTTTCTGTAAGCAAACTAGTATCTGTTTCGTTACCATCAGCGTCCACACTCATCAAGCTTGTTTCTTTGATGTTTTTGATTTCAACTTTTTTAAGGTCTAACTGAATTTCTTTATCTTCTAATGTTTCAGTTTCTTCGCCTTCTCCACGATCATAAACCATCGTTGTGGATAATGTATAGCCTTGATAATATTTCAAGTTGTCTAAAGTAGCTTGTAATTTATTTTCTTCTACTGTCACTTCTTTAACAACTTGTCCAGTCTTATCTTTCAGAGCTACTTTAATCGATTTGATTTCTACTCCAGCTGGTTTATTCAATGTATAACTAGCTGTAGCGCTCTTCTTCAAGACATCTTTATCTGTGTTAGCCCATTCTAAGGTTGGTTTTCCTAAACCTTTTGTACCTTTTTTGATAATTTCATCTTGAGGTGCTTGGAGAACTGTTTCTTCTACTGTTGGAGCTTCATTTGTTTTTTCTCCACGAATCGTTTTATAGATTTCAGTAATTTGTTTCTTACCTTCTACACCTTTTTGAGCTACTTGTCTTGTTCCGCGTTTTAAAGTGTCATCTTCTTGTTCTTTGGTTTCAAAAGGAATGACTTCTTCTCTTGTTTCAACTACTGTTCCTTCAACTGGCTTTGTTCCTTTTTTAACGACTTTAGGAACAGCAGGAGTTTTTACTTCTGTAGTTGTAGAAAGGACTTTGTCTGTTTCCACACCTTCCACTGTTTCGTAAGTTGTTTTCGTAACTTGGATACCTTTAGAACCAGGGGTTTCAACTACTTCTTCATCCACATATTTTGTATCGTCTGGAACTACTTCTGTTGTGAAATCTAATTCACTTTCGGTAGACTTCTCAACTGTACCTGTTGTTACTTTATATTCTGGGTTTACTTCTTGTACTGGTGCTTGACCTTCTTGACCAGGTTCTTGAGTTCCCTTTGTTGAAACTGGTTCTTTATATCCAGGAAGTTCTGGCTGTACTAAAGCTTGGCCTTGCTTCTCGCCTTCTTTTACTTCTTGAACACCTTTGGCTTCATGATACTCTGGTAGTTCTGGTTGCGTCAGAGCTTGTCCTACCTTACCTTCTTCTTGAGTTCCTTTTACTTCAACTGGAGCCTCTGGCAATTCAGGTTGTGTTAAGGCTTGGCCAGTTTTACCTTCCTCTTGAGTCCCTTTAGCTACCTGATGCGTTGGTTCAGCTTGTGGTACTGGAGTTGGAGCAGGTTGCACCTCTTTCTTCGTTCCGACTGCAATGACTTGCGACACAGGATTTTGGACTACTTGGTCTTCGATGACTTCTCTAACTTCTTGACCGTTGACCATTGAAACTTTGCTTACAAGGCGACGCTGACCCTTTACTCCAGCTGTGACGATATGAGTCTGTCCTTCTGCTAGATTCGCATCTGGGCTTGTGATTGTTTCAAAAGGAATCTCCACCAAGCTCTCTTCCTGTATTGTCTGAGGCTTCTCAGAAACTGGTTTTTCTTCAATAGCAGGAGCAACTGGAGTCTCTACTACTGGATTCTCAACGATAGTTTCTGGAGCAACAGCAGGTCTTTCTTGAACGACTTCTGTTTTCTCGATTTCATTTGCATTTTGCTTTTCTACTGGAAACTGAGGCTGTTCTGCTGAATCTGGTCTTAATGGATGGAGTTCTGCTTCCTTGAAGTAGCCAATGTATTCATAGCCATCAATGTGGATAATCCCTTCAGCCAAGCCTTCATGTGTAGAGGCTGAAATAGTTTGGTTATAAGAAAGCAATTCTTTATTTTCAAATGCGAATGTCCCATAAGGTACAAAGGTACTGGCTCCTAAAGAACCAATCAATAGAACACCTAGAACTTCTCTACGACCTTTTTTAGACACCAAAAAGACTGCTAGAGAAGCTGTTGCCAAGCCAAGACCTGCTAGAGCGACTTCCTTGCTTCCTGTGTAAGGAAGTTGTTGACTGGTAGTCGCCTTCTTGCGATAAACTACATAAAGAATATCATCATCTTGAAATTCTGTAGGAACCTCATGATGAATCAGAGCTTTTTCAGACTCGGTCAATTCCTGCTCCGCCAAATAACGGTAATGAACGCTATGAGCACCGCCAACTTCATTGGCTTGAACCTTATCTACTGAAAGAGTACTAGCACCAAAAAGGAAGGCCCCGATGGCTACAGGACCTACCCCAACAGTTAGCTTACGAATCGAATATTTGGTGATTTTTTCTAGTTGTTGTTTTGTTTTTCTCATTCTCACGACTTTCTGATAGAATCTTGTGGATACTGCGCACGCGCACCTCCAATTAATTTTGGACGGCTAGCAAGAGCCGTTACATGGGCATGCCCAATTTCTCTCAAAAGAGGGCGAATCGGAACCTGAACATGCTTGACATGCATGCCAATTGCAGTGTCTCCGATATCCAATCCAGCATGAGCCTTGATAAATTCAACCTCAACTGGATCTTGCATAAACTTGAAGGCTGCCAACTGACCTGAACCTCCTGCATGAAGGGTAGGAAGGACACTAACTATTTCCAGAGCAAACTGCTCTGCAACCTGACGTTCAACAACGAGGGCCCGATTGACATGTTCACAACCTTGAACAGCTA
>CAURCY010000040.1:0-14334 GCA_963523355.1 uncultured Streptococcus sp. | reverse complement strand
TCTTGTCTTTCGAGTTTTGGCAAAAATTCGGTAAGGCTTTGATGGTGGTTATCGCGGTTATGCCGGCTGCTGGTTTGATGATTTCAATCGGTAAGTCTATCGTAATGATTAACCCAACTTTTGCACCACTTGTAGTTACAGGTGGAATTCTTGAGCAAATTGGTTGGGGGGTTATCGGTAACCTTCACATTTTGTTTGCCCTAGCAATTGGAGGAAGCTGGGCTAAAGAACGTGCTGGTGGTGCTTTCGCCGCTGGTCTTGCCTTCATCTTGATTAACCGTATCACTGGTACAATCTTTGGTGTATCAGGAGATATGTTGAAAAATCCAGATGCTATGGTCACAACTCTCTTTGGTGGTTCAATCAAAGTTGCTGATTACTTCATTAGTGTTCTTGAAGCTCCAGCATTGAACATGGGTGTGTTTGTAGGGATTATCTCAGGTTTTGTAGGGGCAACTGCTTACAATAAATACTACAACTTCCGTAAACTTCCTGATGCACTTTCATTCTTCAACGGGAAACGTTTCGTACCATTTGTAGTTATTCTTCGTTCAGCAATCGCTGCAATTCTACTTGCTGCCTTCTGGCCAGTAGTTCAAACAGGTATCAATAGCTTTGGTATCTGGATTGCTAACTCACAAGAAACTGCTCCAATCCTTGCACCATTCTTGTATGGTACTTTGGAACGTTTGCTCTTGCCATTTGGTCTTCACCATATGTTGACTATCCCAATGAACTACACAGCTCTTGGTGGTACTTATGACATTTTAACTGGTGCAGCTAAAGGTACTCAAGTATTTGGTCAAGACCCACTATGGCTTGCATGGGTAACAGACCTTGTTAACCTTAAAGGTACAGATGCAAGTCACTACCAACAATTGTTAGATACTGTTCACCCAGCTCGTTTCAAAGTTGGACAAATGATCGGTTCATTCGGTATCTTGATGGGTGTGATCGTTGCTATCTACCGTAATGTCGATGCTGATAAGAAACATCAATATAAAGGTATGATGATTGCGACAGCTCTTGCAACATTCTTGACAGGGGTTACTGAACCAATCGAATACATGTTCATGTTTGTAGCAACACCTATGTATCTTGTTTACTCACTTGTTCAAGGTGCTGCCTTCGCTATGGCTGACGTAGTAAACCTACGTGTCCACTCATTCGGTTCAATTGAATTCTTGACTCGTACACCACTAGCAATTAATGCTGGTATTGGTATGGATATCGTTAACTTTATCTGGGTAACTGTTCTCTTTGCTGTAATCATGTACTTTATCGCAAACTTCATGATTCAAAAATTCAACTACGCAACTCCAGGACGTAACGGAAATTACGAAACTGCTGAAGGTTCAGAAGAAGCTAGCAGCGAAGTGAAAGTTGCAGCAGGCTCTCAAGCTGTAAACATTATCAACCTTCTTGGTGGACGTGCAAACATCGTTGATGTTGACGCATGTATGACTCGTCTTCGTGTAACTGTTAAAGATGCAGATAAAGTAGGAAATGCAGAACAATGGAAAGCAGAAGGAGCTATGGGTCTTGTCATGAAAGGACAAGGAGTTCAAGCTATCTACGGTCCAAAAGCAGACGTATTGAAATCTGATATCCAAGATATCCTTGATTCAGGTGAAATCATTCCTGAAACTCTTCCAAGTCAAATGACAGAAGCGCAACAAAACACTGTACACTACAAAGGTGTAACAGAGGAAGTTTACTCAGTAGCAGATGGTCAAGTTGTTGCCTTGGAACAAGTAAAAGATCCAGTATTTGCTCAAAAAATGATGGGTGACGGATTTGCTGTAGAACCTGCAAATGGAAACATTGTATCTCCAGTTTCAGGTACTGTATCAAGCATCTTCCCTACAAAACATGCTCTTGGTCTTGTGACTGAAGCAGGTCTTGAAGTACTTGTTCACATTGGTTTGGACACAGTAAGTCTTGAAGGAAAACCATTTACAGTTCATGTTGCTGAAGGACAAAAAGTTGCAGCAGGTGATCTTCTTGTCACAGCTGACTTGGATGCTATCCGTGCAGCAGGTCGTGAAACTTCTACAGTGGTTGTCTTCACAAATGCTGAAGCTATTAAATCAGTTAAATTAGAACAAACAGGTTCTCTTGCAGCTAAAACAGCAGTTGCTAAAGTAGAATTGTAATACACTTGAGGTTGGAAGCTGTTTTCCAACCTCTTGTTTTGGGAGAAAAGCATGAAATTTTTAACACTCAATACTCATAGTTGGATGGAAAAAGAAGCTGAGGAAAAATTCCAGCTCTTGCTTAAAGATATTCTTGATAAAGACTATGATTTGATATGTTTCCAAGAAATCAATCAGGAAATTACTTCGCCTAAGGTAGAAGTTAATGACCTTTATCAAGCTTTGCCAGCAGCTGAGCCTATTCACCAAGACCATTATGTTAGACTTTTGGTTGAAAAGTTGTCACAGCAAGGAAAAGATTACTACTGGACTTGGGCCTATAATCATATCGGTTATGACCGCTACCATGAAGGTGTGGCTATCTTGTCTAAAACACCTATTGAAGCAAGAGAAATTTTGGTTTCAGATGTGGATGATCCAACAGACTATCATACTCGCCGTGTCGCCCTGGCTGAAACTGTAGTCGATGGTAATGAACTTGCAGTTGCCAGTGTCCACCTTTCTTGGTGGGATAAAGGTTTCCAAGAAGAATGGGCACGATTTGAGGCTGTCTTGAAAGAATTGAACAAGCCACTTTTGCTGGCTGGAGATTTCAACAACCCAGCTGGTCAGGAAGGTTACCAAGCTATTTTAGCTAGTCCATTAGGCTTACAAGACGCATTTGAAGTTGCTCAAGAGAAAAGTGGTAGCTATACTGTTCCACCAGAAATTGATGGCTGGAAGGGGAACACAGAACCCCTTCGAATCGACTATGTTTTTACCACTAAGGAGTTAGAGGTAGAAAATTTACATGTCGTATTTGATGGCAACAAGAGTCCGCAAGTTAGTGACCACTATGGCTTGAATGCTATTTTAAACTGGAAATAATGACTGAAATGAGGTTGGGATCACGAAGTTCCAGCCTTTTTTGATTAGATAAGCTACCGAAAGTAAGCTCTATAAGTGAGACTACTGAAATGAAATAAAATGTGGTATAATTGATGAGATAGATAGAATCGAGGATATTATGTCATTTACGAAATTTCAATTTAAAAACTATATTAGAGAAGCCTTGGAGGAGTTGAAATTTACAACTCCAACAGAGGTGCAAGACAAGTTGATTCCTATTGTTTTGGCAGGTCGTGACCTAGTCGGTGAATCAAAAACAGGTTCGGGTAAGACTCACACTTTCCTATTGCCGATTTTCCAGCAATTAGATGAGGCCAGCGATAGTGTTCAAGCGGTCATTACTGCACCGAGTCGTGAGTTGGCTACTCAAATTTACCAAGCAGCGCGTCAGATTTCAGCTCACTCAGAAGTGGAAGTTCGTGTGGTTAATTATGTGGGAGGGACAGATAAAGCTCGCCAGATTGACAAATTGGCAAGCAACCAGCCTCATATTGTCATCGGAACGCCAGGCCGTATCTATGACTTGGTTAAATCTGGTGATTTAGCTATTCATAAAGCTAAGACCTTTGTTGTTGATGAGGCAGATATGACCTTGGATATGGGATTCTTAGAAACTGTGGATAAGATTGCTAGCAGCCTTCCAAAAGACCTGCAATTCATGGTCTTCTCAGCGACTATCCCGCAAAAGTTGCAACCATTCTTGAAAAAATACTTGTCAAATCCTGTTATGGAGAAAATCAAGACCAAAACGGTCATTTCTGACACTATTGATAATTGGTTGATTTCGACTAAGGGACGTGACAAGAATGCTCAAATTTACCAGTTGACTCAGTTGATGCAACCTTATTTGGCAATGATTTTTGTTAACACTAAAACGCGTGCTGATGAATTGCATGCTTACCTGACTGCTCAAGGTTTGAAAGTTGCCAAGATTCATGGAGATATTGCCCCTCGTGAGCGCAAACGTATTATGAATCAGATGAAAAATCTGGATTTTGAGTATATTGTCGCAACAGATTTGGCAGCGCGTGGAATTGACATTGAAGGTGTCAGCCATGTCATCAATGATGCCATTCCGCAAGATTTGTCCTTCTTTGTTCATCGTGTTGGTCGAACTGGAAGAAATGGCCTACCAGGTACAGCTATTACCCTTTATCAGCCAAGTGATGACTCGGATATCCGTGAGTTGGAGAAATTGGGAATCAAGTTTACTCCTAAGATGGTCAAAGACGGGGAATTTCAGGATACTTATGACCGTGATCGTCGTGCCAATCGTGAGAAAAAACAAGATAAACTTGATATCGAAATGATTGGTTTGGTTAAAAAGAAAAAGAAAAAAGTCAAACCAGGCTATAAGAAGAAAATTAAATGGGCAGTGGATGAAAAACGCCGCAAGACTAAGCGTGCTGAAAATCGCGCTCGCGGTCGTGCAGAGCGTAAAGCAAAACGCCAAACATTTTAATATAAAAAGTTGGAGTACTGAGCTCCAACTTTTTTATTTATGAGAACGAACTATCTAAACAGAAACACTACATTAAAGACTGTAAATTGCGTTAAAAAATGGTATAATGATAAAGTTATATAGTCCCGATAAGATGGTAGAAATTTCTATTTTTTCTTTCGAGTCGCAACTCGCAAAGAATGACGGCTCTAAAGTAGTCGCTCGTCATTTTACGGTTGCCGCTATAAGGCGGTCACCCTATGCGCCTTACTAGCTTCAGAAATAAAAAAGTATCGTTTTTATTTCTTACGCGTTGTAACTCTTAGAAAATGAAAATACCTATCAGTACTTTGTAACTCTATAACACTATTTTTAAGGGGGGACATTTTTATGTCAGAACGTAAATTATTCACGTCTGAATCTGTATCTGAGGGGCATCCAGATAAGATTGCAGACCAAATTTCAGATGCGATTTTGGATGCTATTTTAGCTAAAGATCCAGAGGCGCACGTTGCTGCTGAGACAGCTGTATATACTGGTTCCGTCCATGTTTTTGGTGAAATATCTACAAATGCCTATGTGGATATTAACCGTGTGGTTCGTGATACCATTGCAGAGATTGGCTACACCAATACAGAATATGGTTTTTCTGCTGAGACGGTGGGAGTCCATCCGTCACTTGTAGAGCAGTCACCAGATATTGCCCAAGGTGTTAACGAAGCCTTGGAGGTTCGTGGGAATGCAGATCAAGATCCGCTTGACTTGATTGGTGCTGGAGACCAAGGTCTCATGTTTGGCTTTGCAGTGGATGAAACAGAAGAGCTCATGCCATTGCCAATTTCACTCAGTCATAAATTAGTTCGTCGTTTGGCAGAACTTCGTAAGTCTGGGGAAATAAGCTATCTTCGCCCAGATGCTAAATCACAAGTTACAGTTGAGTATGATGAAAATGACCGTCCAGTACGTGTGGACACAGTTGTTATTTCAACTCAGCACGATCCAGAAGTCAGCAACGAACAAATTCACAATGATGTCATTAATAAGGTTATCAAAGAGGTTATTCCAGCCTCTTACTTGGATGAGCAAACCAAATTCTTCATCAATCCTACTGGTCGTTTTGTCATCGGTGGACCGCAAGGGGACTCAGGTTTGACTGGTCGTAAGATCATCGTAGATACTTATGGTGGCTACTCTCGTCATGGTGGTGGTGCCTTCTCTGGTAAAGATGCGACTAAGGTGGACCGTTCAGCCTCTTATGCGGCACGCTATATTGCCAAGAATATCGTTGCAGCAGGTCTTGCTAAGAAAGCAGAAGTGCAATTGGCCTATGCCATCGGTGTTGCGCAACCTGTTTCTGTCCGTATCGATACCTTTGGTACAGGAACAGTAGCTGAAAGCAAGCTTGAAAAAGCAGCGCGTCAAATCTTTGACCTTCGTCCTGCAGGAATTATCCAAATGCTGGATCTCAAACGTCCAATTTACCGTCAAACAGCGGCTTATGGACACATGGGACGTACAGATATTGACCTTCCATGGGAACGTTTGGATAAGGTAGATACTTTGAAAGAAGCAGTAAAATAAAATCTTAAGAGGGGGACTTCCTCTCTTTTTAATATACTATTTCCTCCAAAATCATTGAAATTATAGCTTGAATTTGATATGATGGTCTTATGGATAAAAGTAGAGCAAAACGTGTTGAGCACGATAAAAAGAGAATCGGTTTAATAGCCCTGGTAGCTATCTTTTCAGTAAGTATTTGCGTCCTTGGTTCAATGATTGGATACAAAGTATATACAAAGCAAAGTTTCGAACAAAAAATTGAGTCTTTAAAAAATGATAAAGATAATCAATTGAGTGAGGGAAATCAGAAAGATCATTTTCGTAAGGGACAATCAGAAGTAATTGCCTATTATCCTCTCCAAGGGGAACAAGTGATTTCATCTGTAAAAGAAATCATGACACAGGATATTAAGGAAAATCTGGAAGACAAGGAAAATCTGGTTTTTTATTATACGGAGAAACAGGATTCGACTTTAAAAGGGATTGTCAACCGAAGTGTGATGAAACAAGTCTATGATTTAACTTCGTCAAAAGTTGAAGAGACTGAAAAAACTAGTCTGGCAAAAGTACATTTGACAGAAGATGGCAAATCTTTTACACTTGATCAATTATTTTCAGATGCTAGTAAAGCCAAAGAACAGCTGATTAAAGAAATGACCTCTTTTTTACAGGATAAGAAATTGGACCAAGAAAAGATTGATCAAATTGTTAAAGGCTTCTCTGATCAAGACTTGTCTGCATGGAACTTTGATTATAAGGATAGCCAAATTATCCTTTATCCAAGTCAATCAGTGGAAAATCTAGACGAGATTGCCTTGCCAGTATCTAGTTTCTTTGAGGTCATTCAGTCCTCTTATTTATTAGATAAGGATGCAGAGCTATATAAGGCTTATTATGAAAAGAAAAATCGTAAAGTAGTAGCCTTGACTTTTGATGATGGACCAAATCCTGCAACGACAAATCAAGCATTAGATACACTTTCTAAGTATGGTATTAAGGCAACTTTCTTTGTTTTAGGTAAGAATGTTTCTGGAAATGAAGAGATTTTGAAACGTATGAAATCGGATGGCCATGTTATTGGAAACCATAGTTGGAGTCATCCAGTGTTTTCAAAACTTTCCCTTGATGAAGCTAAAAAACAGATTACTGATACTGAGGATGCGCTAACTAAGGTGCTGGGTTCTAGTTCAAAACTTATGCGTCCGCCTTATGGAGCCATTACAGACGACATTCGCAATAGCCTCGATTTGAGTTTTATTATGTGGGATGTGGATAGTCTGGACTGGAAGAGTAAAAATGAAGCATCTATTTTGACAGAAATTCAGCGTGAAGTCAAGAGTGGTTCTATTATTCTCATGCATGATATCCATGCTGAAACAGTGAATGCTTTACCAAAGGTCATTGACTATTTGAAAGGTCAGGGCTATGACTTTGTGACAATTCCAGATTTGTTAGACTCTCGTCTTAAAGCTCATCAGCTCTATTACGATCGAAATCAATAATACACAAAATCTAAAGAGAAAAGTTTTCCTTGAAAATTTGCCTCTTTGGATTTTCTTCTAATTTAGAAAGGAAAAATAATGAAATCTTATACTTTAAATAACGGCATTACGATTCCAGTTCTGGGATTTGGAACCTGGAAAGCTGAAAATGGAGAGATTGCATACCAAGCAGTTTTAGAGGCTTTAAAGGCAGGCTATAGCCATATCGATACTGCGGCCATCTATAAAAACGAAGAAAGCGTTGGTCGTGCTATTCAAGATAGTGGCGTTCCGCATGAGGAAATTTTTGTAACCAGTAAACTCTGGAATACAAATCACAACTATGAGCAAGCTCGTCAGGCTTTTGAAGAGTCTTTAGAGAAGCTGGGCTTGGGATATTTGGATTTGTATTTGATTCATTGGCCAAATCCAAAACCACTCAGAGAAAATAACCACTGGAAAATCCGAAATTCAGAAGTTTGGAGAGCGATGGAGGATCTTTACCTAGAAGGCAAAATCCGTGCTATCGGTGTTAGTAATTTTCTTCCCCATCATTTGGATGCCTTGCTTGAAACAGCAAAAATTCTTCCAGCGGTCAATCAAGTTCGTTTGGCTCCAGGTGTGTATCAAGAGGAAGTCGTAGATTACTGTCGAGAAAAAGGAATTTTATTGGAAGCTTGGGGACCTTTTGGTCAGGGAGAACTATTTGATAGCAAGCAAGTGCAAGAAATAGCTGAAAATCACGGAAAGTCTGTTGCTCAGATAGCCTTGGCCTGGAGCTTGGCAGAAGGATTTTTACCACTTCCGAAATCTGTTACAGCATCTCGTATTCAGGCTAATCTTGATTGTTTCGGAATTGAGCTGAATCATGAGGAACGTGAAACCTTAAAAACAATTGCTGTTCAGTCTGGTGCTCCACGAGTTGATGATATGGATTTCTAGAAAATCATAAAAAGAATTGTACATTGTTCTAATTTTTGATATAATAGTCAGCAGGAAAGAAAGTCTTATGGCGTTCTTCAAGCGAGCTTGGGATAGTGGGAGCCAAGTAGGGCAAAATAAAGAGCTGGCGCTTTCTGTAGTATTTTCAAAAACAATGAAGTAATAAATTAGGGTGGAACCGCGTTTTTGACGCCCCTAGGTTAAATCAACCTAGGATTGTCGGACGCGGTTCTTTCGCTTATTCAGTCTATTATGTGAAAGAAAGGAGAGACGTGGAAAACCTTTATCTTGTAAAAGACGATAGTCAACTAGCTACATTTCGTGATTTTGTAGTAAGAAATACTGAAAAGTTGAAAGATTATCAATCTTTTTTAAAGAATGAACTTGCAGTCTGTGATTTACCGCAAGCCATTATTTGGTCAAGTTTTAATGCTGCTACACAGATTATTAGGGAAAGTGCAGTTCCAGCCTATACAAATAATAGACGAATGGTTATGACGCCTGATTTAGCTGTTTGGAAAGAGTTGTATTTGTATCAGTTGATGGACTACGAGTGTTCTCAGCAAACTCAAGCAATAGAAAGTCACTATCATTCTTTATCTGAAAATTTCCTCTTACAGATTGTAGGACATGAGTTAGCTCATTGGTCGGAGCATTTTTTAGATGATTTTGATGGTTACGACTCTTATATATGGTTCGAAGAGGGGATGGTTGAATATATTAGTCGCAAGTATTTCTTGACAGAAGAGGAATTTCAAGCGGAAAAAATTTGTAATCAATCTCTTGTAGAACTTTTTCAGAAGAAGTATGGTTGGCATTCATTGAATGATTTTGGTTCTTCGACTTATGATAAGAACTATGCAAGTATTTTTTACGAATACTGGCGTAGTTTTTTGACAATAGATAAGTTGGTAGAAAATCTAGGTAGTGTACAAGCGGTCTTCGATTCTTATCATTTATGGGCAAATACAGATAAAACTCTACCCTTGTTAAATTGGTTTGTTCAGCAGAAATTAATTGAAAAAGAAATATAAAAACTAAAGGAGTAAACAATGTCTAAAAAATTGACTTTCCAGGAAATCATCCTTACTTTGCAACAATTTTGGAATGACCAAGGTTGTATGCTTATGCAGGCTTATGATAATGAAAAAGGTGCGGGAACAATGAGTCCTTACACTTTCCTTCGTGCTATCGGACCTGAGCCATGGAATGCAGCGTATGTAGAGCCATCACGTCGTCCTGCTGACGGTCGTTACGGGGAAAACCCTAACCGTTTATACCAACACCACCAATTCCAAGTGGTCATGAAGCCATCTCCATCAAATATCCAGGAACTTTACCTTGAGTCTTTGGAAAAATTGGGAATTAATCCTTTGGAACACGATATTCGCTTCGTTGAGGATAACTGGGAAAATCCATCGACTGGATCAGCTGGTCTTGGTTGGGAAGTTTGGCTTGATGGTATGGAAATCACTCAGTTCACTTACTTCCAACAAGTAGGTGGATTGGCAACTGGCCCTGTGACTGCAGAAGTTACTTATGGTTTGGAACGTTTGGCTTCCTACATCCAAGAGGTTGACTCTGTTTACGATATTGAGTGGGCTGATGGTGTAAAATACGGAGAAATCTTCATCCAGCCTGAGTACGAGCATTCAAAATATTCATTTGAAATTTCTGATCAAGAAATGTTGCTTGAAAACTTTGATAAGTTTGAAAAAGAAGCTGGTCGTGCCTTGGAAGAAGGATTGGTGCACCCTGCCTATGACTATGTTCTCAAATGTTCACATACCTTTAACCTGCTTGATGCGCGTGGTGCCGTATCTGTAACCGAGCGCGCAGGCTATATCGCTCGTATCCGTAACTTGGCCCGTGTCGTAGCCAAAACCTTTGTCGCAGAACGCAAACGCCTAGGCTACCCACTTTTGGATGAAGCAACACGAGCTAAACTCTTAGCAGAAGACGCAGAATAAAGAGAGTGACAAATTACGAAAATGGGCGAACAGAGTGAGCCCTGAACCAGTTGCCGCAGTGATGAAGGTATCCTTAGTGAAGCTAAGGATACTAGGCAAAATTGGAGACTTTTGGCTCCAATTTTAGCAATGAAACAACGAAGTTGGTTGCTTGCGTGCCAATCACATAAGGCAAACTGGAAAATAAAAAGATACTTTTCGGAGAAAAAACATGACAAAAAACTTATTAGTAGAACTCGGTCTTGAAGAATTACCAGCCTATGTTGTCACACCAAGTGAAAAACAACTAGGCGAAAAAATGGCAGCCTTCCTCAAGGAAAACCGCCTGTCTTTTGAAGCTATTCAAACCTTCTCAACACCACGTCGTTTGGCTGTTCGTGTGACTGGTCTTGCAGACAAACAGTCTGATTTGACAGAAGATTTTAAGGGGCCAGCAAAGAAAATTGCCTTGGATAGTGATGGAAATTTCACCAAAGCAGCTCAAGGATTTGTCCGAGGAAAAGGCTTGACTGTTGAAGATATCGAATTTCGTGAAATTAAGGGTGAAGAATATGTCTATGTCACTAAGGAAGAAATTGGTCAAGCAGTTGAAGCCATTGTTCCTGGTGTTGTAGATGTCTTGAAGTCCTTGACTTTCCCTGTCAGCATGCACTGGGCTAACAACACCTTTGAATATATCCGCCCTGTTCACACTTTAACTGTTCTTTTAGATGAAGAAGAGTTTGATTTGGATTTCCTTGATATCAAGGGAGGTCGTGTGAGCCGTGGTCATCGTTTCTTGGGACAAGAAACTAAGATTCAGTCAGCATTGAGCTACGAAGAAGACCTTCGTAAGCAGTTTGTAATCGCAGATCCACGTGAACGTGAGCAAATGATTGTTGACCAAATCAAGGAAATTGAGGCAAAACATGGTGTACGTATTGAAATTGATGCTGATTTGCTGAATGAAGTCTTGAACTTGGTTGAATACCCAACTGCCTTCATGGGAAGTTTTGATGCCAAATACCTTGAAGTTCCAGAAGAAGTTTTGGTGACTTCAATGAAAGAACACCAACGTTACTTTGTTGTTCGTGATCAAGACGGTAAACTCTTGCCAAACTTCATTTCTGTTCGTAACGGAAACGCAGAGTATTTGGAAAATGTTATCAAAGGAAATGAAAAAGTCTTGGTAGCCCGTTTGGAAGACGGAGAATTCTTCTGGCGTGAAGACCAAAAATTGGTTATTTCTGACCTTGTTGAAAAATTAAACAATGTCACCTTCCATGAGAAGATTGGTTCCCTTCGTGAACACATGATTCGTACGGGTCAAATCGCTGTACTTTTGGCAGAAAAAGCTGGTTTGTCAGTGGATGAAACAGTTGACCTTGCTCGTGCAGCAGCCATTTACAAGTTTGACTTGTTGACAGGTATGGTTGGCGAATTTGACGAGCTCCAAGGAATTATGGGTGAGAAATATGCCCTTCTTGCTGGGGAAACTCCAGCGGTGGCAGCTGCTATTCGTGAACACTACATGCCTACATCAGCCGAAGGAGAACTTCCAGAGAGCAAGGTTGGAGCCATTCTAGCCATTGCAGACAAATTGGATACGATTTTGAGTTTCTTCTCAGTAGGCTTGATTCCATCAGGTTCTAATGACCCTTATGCCCTTCGTCGTGCGACGCAAGGTGTGGTTCGTATCTTGGATGCTTTTGGTTGGCACATTGCTATGGATGAGCTGATCGATAGCCTTTATGCTTTAACATTTGACAGCTTGACTTATGAAAATAAAGCAGAGGTTATGGACTTTATCAAGGCTCGTGTTGATAAGATGATGGGCTCTACTCCAAAAGATATTAAGGAAGCTGTACTTGCAAGTTCGAACTTTGTTGTGGCAGATATGTTGGAAGCAGCAAGTGCTCTCGTAGAAGCAAGCAAGGAAGAAGACTTCAAACCATCTGTGGAATCACTTTCTCGTGCTTTTAACTTGGCTGAAAAGGTAGAAGGAGTTGCAACAGTTGATTCAGCACTTTTTGAAAATGACCAAGAAAAAGCTTTGGCGGAAGCAGTAGAATCACTTATTTTATCAGGATCTGCCAGTCAGCAATTGAAACAACTCTTTGCTCTTAGCCCAGTCATTGATGCATTCTTTGAGAATACCATGGTTATGGCTGAAAATGAAGCAGTCCGTCAAAATCGTTTGGCAATCTTGTCGCAATTAACCAAGAAAGCAGCTAAACTTGCACGTTTTAACCAAATCAATACCAAATAAAATCTGTTAAACGGATTAAATCTTATCTTAAAGGAGAGAAACATGGATCCTAAAAAAATTGATCGTATTAACGAGCTTGCCAAAAAGAAAAAAACAGAAGGCTTGACCCCAGAAGAAAAAGTAGAACAAGCCAAACTACGTGAGGAGTACATAGAAGGTTATCGTCGCACTGTTCGTCACCACATCGAAGGGATCAAAATTGTGGACGAAGAAGGAAACGATGTTACACCAGAGAAACTACGTCAAGTCCAACGTGAAAAAGGGTTACATGGCCGTAGTCTCGATGATCCAAATTCATAATAAGTATTCTTTCTTTTAACAAAGATTGATGAAACGATAACAAAACGACTAGCAGTTTGTGTCTGCTAGTCGTTTTTGAATAAAAAAGGAACCAAAATGGTTCCTAAAACTATTAATTATTAGTTACTTGCGCCAGATGTAGCGTCTGCGCCGCCACCGTGGCTTCCAGCATCACCTGCATCAGAAGCGCCAGATGTAGCGTCTGCACCACCGTGGCCTCCAGCAGGAGCTGCAGCATTTCCACCAACTAGACGTTGACCAGTTGTATTGAGGTACCAGTCAAGCCATGGTTGGAAATTAAAGATAATCTCATTAATTCCAGCATATGAACCATCTGGATAGTACATTGCTTGGTAATTATGGGTATTAATAACACCTTCAGGTGTTCCCGGCACAATTGTACGGACATATTCTTGATCCCCGTTACGCAATACACCAACAACCCATTCAACGTTTTTCATTCTAGAATCTGGCAATGTACCGTGTACGGTTCCTAATCTATTTCCTGATTGAGCACGTACACGTTTACCAAACATTGTATCTGGGTCTTGGTGTGCGTTATTAAAGTACAAGAATTGATTATTATCATCTGCAAATGTCAATTCAAATGGCATTGCTTTCAAGAACATGTCAAGTTGGTTAACTGTCAAGATACCGTGGTCTAATTTAACGTAAGTATCTCCAGAAACAGCTCCAACAAGTTCAGCAGCTTTTTCTACCCATTCAGGATCATCTGGGTCAACACCTTGGATGGTAGTTGCAATTGAATTTGTACAATATAAATCTTCTGGTTCAATTGGTTTTGGTTTTTTCAATTTTGAAACGACTCCCACATATTTTACAAAGTTGTCCAAGCATGTTTCAAGGAAATTAACAGTTCCTTCATTTGTGATATTTCCATTAACATCAAAAGCTTCTTTAGCTTTACCAAGAAGGAATTCATTTCCTGGAAGTGTGTAGGCATTGACACCTGGAGCGTCAAGAATCTTACGAAGGTGAACTTGGGCACGAGAAGTACCTTGGTCGTAGTAAGAAGCTCCCACAATCATGACTGGTTTGTTTTCAAATGGATGAACTTCGTATGAAAGCCATTCAAGAACAGATTTAAGAGAAGCTGAGATTGTGTGGTTGTGCTCAGGAGTAGCAATAATGACACCATCAGCACGCGTAATTCTGTTATACAAGAGACGCAATTGGAAGCTTTCGTCCCATTTTTCGTCTTGGTTAAACATTGGAACTTCATCAATTTCGAGAACTTCTAATTCAAATTTGAGTTTGAAGTGACGACGGATGAATTCCAAGAGTTTACGGTTATATGATTGATCGTAGTTTGATCCTACAAGTCCAA
>CAURCY010000039.1:0-15005 GCA_963523355.1 uncultured Streptococcus sp. | reverse complement strand
CTTGTGGTTGGATGACCAGAAAATCTGCTTGCTTGCCAACTTCCAGACTTCCTATTTCATTTTCCATTCCAAGAACCTTAGCACCTTCTATCGTTAGAGCTTTGAGGGCTGTGGCGATTGGAAACTGGCTGGCATCTCCACTCTTCATTTTCTGTAAGAGAGCTGCTGTTCGTCCTTCCTCAAACATATCAAGGTTGTTGTTGGAAGCAACTGAATCTGTCGCAATTCCCACAGCCACTCCTGCTTTTTGGAGTTGGATGATTGGAGCGATTCCTGAGGCCAGTTTGAGGTTACTGATAGGATTGTGAGCGATAGCCACTTGAGAAGTTGCCAAACGTTCAATTTCTCGATCGTTTAATTCGACCCCGTGAGCAAAGACAGATGGATGATCTAAGTAACCCAGTTCTTCTAAAAAGGCTAGAGGACGTTTGCCGTATCGTTTTAGGATAATTCCTGACTCCTCCTTGGTCTCCGCAACATGGATATGGATAGGAATATTCAACTCTTTTGCCATATCTAAGCTTTCTGCCAGCAAGTCTCTACTACAGCTGTAAGGAGAATGTGGTGCTACCATAACCTTGAAATTTGGATTTTCATATCCTAAAATTTCCTCAATAATTGCTCGAGTTCTTGCAATGGTCTCAGCAGTTGTTTCTGCCCCTGAAGAAAAGAGGGTCGGCGAGAAATAACAACGCATCTTGGAATCTTTCACTGCCTGATAAATCCGTTCAATATCCACACCATTGGGATTATACATATCATTAAAGGTTGTTGTTCCTGACTGGAGCATCTCTGTCAGAGCTTCTTTGACCGCCTTGGTAGTCATGTCAGGAGTAAATCCTGCTTCTGCAGGCCAGATATAGTCATTGAGCCATTCATGGAGATTGCTATCATCTCGAATTCCTCTCAATCCTGTCATAGCAGAATGGGTGTGACAATTGACCAAACCAGGCATAATCCAGGCTCCCTGATAGTCTATAATCTGCTCAGCTTGCTCTAAAATCTCTGACTGCTCTTGACCAACATAGACGATTTGAGAATCCTTAACGGCTAAGATTCCATCTAGATAAACATGGAAATCTTTGTCACAAGTCACGATATTTACATGCTGATAGACTTTCATTCTAGGCTCCTTTTCTAAAAGACAATTTATACTCAAATTCAAACCACTTCAGATTCACCTTGCCGTAGATATATGGTTACTGACTTCGTCAGTCTTATCTACAACCTCAAAGCAGTGCTTTGAGCAACCTGCGACTAACTTCCTAGTTTGTTCTTTGATTTTCATTGAGTATTACAGTGAATAATTTTTCTAGCTATTGTAACAAAAAAGTCACCCAAGCCTGACCTGACATACAGCAGTTTGGCTATTTGGGTTAATATTAGCGAGCCAATTCGTTTGGCTCGCTTTTTTCATTGTTTAGTTTTCCGATGAAATTATAATAAATGTCAATCTGAATAATACGATTACGTTTCGTACCAGTTGGTTTATGAATCACAATCTTGTCAATCAGTTCATTCACTATCTCAACGGTTAGTTCTGGTAACTCTGTATATTTGGAAATTCTCGCCATAAACTTGGAGATATTCAAACTATCTTCTTGTTGTTTGGCTAGTTTTTCGGTTAAGTCAGAAATGGAAGTTTGAAGTTGTTTCTGTTCTTCTTCATAGCTCTGACTTAGTTTCACAAAGCGTTCATCTGAAATTTTACCAAGTAGATTATCTTCATAAAGCTTCTGAATAATATTGTCAATCTCTTTAGAGCGGTGCTCATCTTTGTGAAGTTGCAACTGTTGGCGTTTGTTGTCTTTACTGAATTGAACTTGGCTTTGTTGTTCTAGCTTCTTCAAAAAGGTTTCTTGGTCTAATTGGCACTCGTGGATAGTTTGACGAAGTTTGTCGCTTACAATCTCAATTAGGGCAGATTTTTGAATGTAATGCGGATTTTCGCAACCATCAATCGGCTTGCGATATCCAGAACACTTGTAATGGTCGTGGTTAAGTCCATTTTTCTCTTGTGGGCAGAAATAATGCTTTCGCCCACAAGTTCCACAAAAAACCAATCCAGCAAACAAGTTTTCGTGACCAGCCCGATTTTTATACCGTTGATTTGAACGCTTATGACTTCGCATTTTTTGAACAATATCGAAAGTTTCTTGGTCAATTATCGCTTCATGAGTATTTTTGAAAATCAGCCAATCTTCTTTTGGGTTATCTACCTTACGCTTGTCTTTATAGGATTTTTTCCGTGTACGAAGATTAACCGTATGTCCAAGATATTCTTCACGCCCTAAGATAGCGCTTAGGGTTTCTCGCGTCCAAAAATAAGGCAAAGTTTCCACATTTGGACTAGAAGAAATAGATTTTAATCCAATTTCTATTCGGTGGCGGTCTGGTTTAAAAATTTTGTCATTTTCTAACCCTTTAGCAATCTCCGAAAGGCTTTTCCCGCTTTTTGCTTCTTGAAAAATCCGTTTCACAACTTCGCTGGCAACTGGGTCAATAATCCAATTTTTAGGGTTGTTTGAATCTTTGAGATAGCCGTAAGGTGGGTTAGTAGTCACTCGCTCACCAGCTTTGGCTTTAGCTTGAACCACCGCCCGAATCTTCTTGCTGGTATCTGCCGCATACATTTCATCCATTAGACTCTTGATTGGCAAGAAAATAGAATTAGTTTCATTAGGTTTATTCGAATCTACGCCATCATTAAGGGCGATAAAGCGAACATCAAAACTAGGAAAAGTGATTTCCGTTAGTTGACCAACCTTGATATAAGAGCGACCCAAACGACTTAAATCCTTAACGACGAAGTTTGAAACTTGCCGATTTTCTACCAAACGCAGAGCTTCTGAAATTGCTGGACGGTCAAAATTTGTTCCACTGAAACCATCATCAACGAAAAGAACTGGATTTGGCAGTTTTTCTCTCGCTACTACATCAAGAAGAATATTCTTCTGATTGGTAATTGAGTTACTATCTCCGTCCAGCCCGTCGTCTTGGCTTAGGCGACAATATACCACCGTTATATCTGAAAGTCTGGAAGTATCTACTTGTCTATAATCTGAAATTGTCAAAGTTCTGTTCATGTGTTTTCTCCTTTTGGAGTTCACACACCTTATACTTCTATTATACCATTTTTACTACTGTTAAAGTAGTGATTTATCGCTTAAAATCAACCTTTCTAGGATATTTTCAAGATTGCAATTTCCAGTAAAACGGTGACGGATTAAGTAAGTCGTTCGACCAATTCGACAAATTTCATCGGCGGTGCGTGAGGGCTGGTTTGAATCTCTATCTTGATTCTTCTGGTTCATTATTTATTCCTCCCTTGATATAATCTGGGTATTCTTCAAGTGTTATTACAGTGAATAGTTCCCAAAAGCTATATAGTTCTTTTTGAATTGCTTTCGAAATCGCCAGCTTTCGCTTGTCATCTGGTACAACCCACAAAACATAGGGGAAAACTTCCTTTTGTCGTTGTTCAATACCTGACCGATAATATTCAATATATTTCTTACAAGTATTTACAATGCGTGCAAGACTTTCTGTGCTTCGGTCTATTTCCAGAAAATAATGGTCTTCGTAATCATGATTAACTAGTTCTAAATAAGCATCAGGCTTTAGAGTTCTGCCTATACCAGAGAGTTTTTGGTAGCTGCGCCAAGAGTTCGGCTCAAAGGAAAAAGTTTCAAGTGATAGTTTTTCTGAATTTAGAACGCTCTCCAGTGTCTCAATAAAGATTTCTGTAATTGCTAAAGTATGTTCAACGTGGTGCTGAGTTGGCTCGTATTTATTTTTATAGCGCAAAACGACAGTTTCATCTTGGTTTTTAAGAAATTTTAGTCCCTGAAAAGTAATTTGCCAAACATAAGAAGCAGAGCCACGGCGTGCGCCACCAATTCGCCGTTTTAAGTGTGAAACTAATCCAGCTTTTTTCAGACTTTGAAGCGCAAAATTAGTTCGGCGAATTGCGGTGTCAGCTCTCACGCTACTGGCAAAAAATAATCTTGCTAATTGGTTGGTAGTCGCAAATCTTGCTTGACTTAAAAAGTAAAGAATTTGCGTATCATTATCTATTTTGTAATTCCATTTCATCTGTTTTGTTCTCCATTAAAATTTAAAGGGTGTACTACCGTAAAATGTGCTTAGTTACGGAGTAAGTCGTGTGAGTAAAAATTCTGAAAACCTTTATTCATCAGGGGTGGATAGATTTTCTTCATCAACACGATTCGAAGAGCGATTGGAACGCTTTTTCCTCCCTAAATCTGTTAATTTTTGATTAGAATCTTCATTTTTCGAAGCAGATTTTTCAAAAATGTAGTTTTCGAATTGGCTTTCAATTTCTAAAATATCTTGTCCGTATCGGCTCAAGCTATTCAAAAATGGCGTGCGACTATCTCTAATTTTTGGTTTAGGTGGGTAGGTCTTACCGATAAGCCAGCGGTAGGTATTTGGTAAGATTTCTGTTCTGATATATACCCAAAATGGTGGTAGGCTGTAAAAATCTTCTTTGTCAATCTCCAGAGTATATTTTGCCATTTCGCGAGCTTCATCAAGATTTAAGCCAAAAACAATTTTATTCGCAACATTAGATTCAATTCCAGCTTTTAACTGGGGTGACATCTGTGCAAGATGTTGGAAGCCAATATTCCAGCCAACATTAAACTGACGAGATTGCGAAAGTGCTTCATCTAAGTTAGCGTTGGGGATTCCTAGGAAACTTGGTGTTTCATCAATATAGATAAAGACCGATTGGCGTTTGCTTGGCTCAACCGAAGACTGGCGCAAAATTAACATCCATAGCATTGAAGTGATTAGGCTACCAATGAGTTTCGCAGATTCTGAACCAATTATCGCTTTATTTAGTGGAATCAATACGATTTTTCTGCTTTTGAAGATTTCTGCAAGACTGAAATTTGGATTAGTTTGTCCCAACATTGCCCGAAGTTGCGGGCGAAGCAAAAACTGTCGGAATTTATTTAAAATGGGATTTAACATCTGATGACGTTGAGCTTCACTGAGTAGCTCAAACCAGTTCCAGAAACTTTCCAGCCCGATTGGGTCTTTTAACTCTTTTAATAGTTTATTTCGAAAGGATTGATTAGTGAGTAAACTTGGTAACATCACTAAAGAAGTGTTTGGAATTCTAGCAAGCGTTAGAAAACTGTGCGATAGAATATCCAGCGAGTAAATTCCAAAATGTTCAGGATAAAGTCCTTTAAATAGCTCCAACAGATAGTCTGCGATAACTTCGGGTTCAATACCGTGTTTTGTGAGTTCAAAAGGATTTATACCAACAACTCGTTTGGCAGTTGGCGAGATGACTACTATATCTTCATCGTGTTCAGTTGACGTGCGTTCTAATAATTCATGAGTAAGTTGACCTTTGGCGTCCACCACAACTACGCTATGATGTTTAGATTGTATATCTGATAAAATCAAGTGACTCATAGCGGTGGTTTTACCGCAACCAGTTGAACCAAGAAAAACGGTGTGCTTTTTGCCAGCTTGTGTTGAAATTTGAACTGGTCTTGATTGACTTTCAACCGTTTGCGCTAAACTTCGCTGATTTTTTCGGTTAATATTGTAGCCTAAAGGTGGCACTACTAATTTAGGGTGAACATTTGGCACACCTGCAATATTTTCTTCCCCAATAGGTAAAAGCATGAAACAAGCTAAGTCTGAGACAGATAAACTATATGGAAAAGACCAGGAAGGTTGTGCTTGATTGAGTTTTTGGATAGCTAGTGGTTTTAATTCAATGGTTGCATTTGATTCCATCATACGAAAACTACTAAGTAGGCTGTCAAAAAATTCCTTTTTTCGCAAAATACTGCGAGATTGGACACCAAGGCGAATTTCACATTTAAAAGTAGATTGGTTTAGTTTTTGTTTCATCAGCTTTTTGGAGTTTTCAGAAAGCTCAGGAATATTATTCGTAATCACTTGATACCATTTAGCGGATAAATTCGGCAAATCTTTGGGTTGCGGACGAGGTGGTGAACCTGCGCCAATAACCAACTGAACAACTACTATTTCATCTGGCTGAAGTATTTTTGAAATTGTAAGGCTTGAACGTATCATGTTTTCTACAGAATCCGTTTTTAAAGCATAGTGAGACTCTTTGATATTCACTAACCGTGCAACCGAAAGTTTTTCGCGTTTTGAGACTCTTGAAAACTGAATAGCTCGATGTGATTGAATCAGCTGATGAATATGACGTTTATCTTGTTCTTCCGTCCCCAGAAGATACTGCACACGGTTTTTAGTCATGCGAACTTCAAAAACAATGCTTTTACGTCGAGTTAGACCGACCAACTGACCAAGCAAACTTTTGACGTCTTCTTCAGAAAATGGACGTTGCCAATTCCACTCGCTCCAAGATAAGGCTTCTAACTTTCTTTTCATTTCTACCTCCATTCTTTAGATTTAATAATCTGAAAGGTAAGCCAGCCAATGAAAATAACAGCAGTCACTAAAACCAAGAACCACCAAACTTCCAGAATTAGTTTCACCGCCCAGTTAATAAGCCAAGCACAAGCAACAAATCCAAGAATATATGCCATTAGTTTTCTCATAGCTGGTCTCCTTTCTGCCTTCATTTATACAAGAAAATTGGTGAAAAGTTAAATTTCATTACCTTTAGTTTTTAGAGCGATTGGAATGAATTTTAGGCAATGAAACAGTAGTATATTTCAACATATTTTTTCCTTTTGTCTAGTCCAATCAAGGCTTTTATTTTCTTTCGAATTTTCTCAATTCGGATTTTGCAGCCAAGAAAAGTTCATTGATTTCTTGCCGTTTTTCCAGAAATTCTGCCAGGGCGATTTCTTCTTCGTTATAGTGCTTTTTATCTGCTTGTTTTGGTTTTTCGAACCAATCCCAAATAAATACAACAACAATGATAATTATAAAAGCTATAAAGTAGTCCATCATAAAGCTACCTCATTTCATCTTTTCAGTAGCGTAATAAGTGAATGCTTTTAGAATATAATCGGTGTAGGCTTTAGCTTCTGGTGTATTTTTGAGTATTTCTGCCTGCGTGAGTGCCAGATTGCCCACTTTATATAAAATATCGCTAGCGAGAAGCTCCAAGGCTTGATTATCTGCCATCGATTCGCTTAGCCTCTTGGCAACTTCAAGCTGAAATGGATTCGCCAGTTGATGAGTGATATTTGTTTGATTTTGAGTATTTTGTGGAAACATAGTTTTTCTCCTTAATAGCCCCATAGAAGCAGGTTTATATTAGTGGGGCTTACACAACCTAATATAAACCTGTAGGCGGTTATTTCCTAGACCTTTTATTTATGAAATATATCGCAGCAGCTGAGGTTAGAAGATACGGTAAAAAGATAAGTAATGTTAGCAAGAGAATTTTCCTCCTTAAAAGAGTATAATAAAAGTAAAAGGTTTATCAGAGGGGGAAGTCGACTTGTTCCTTTGATGGTTTTAGTATATCACCAAAATTCTATTTAAAAGTTGATATAAAAAAGTTAACCTTGAATTTAAGATTGATTTTAAGGCAGTGAAAGATTGATTTTAAGGAGGATTCATTTATGGCTCGACCTAAAGGTAAGGAGTTACCCTATTTTTCAAAGTTGTTAGAGTTGGTTTTAAAAGAATTTAAAGGAAGAACAAATTTCGATAATAATTGGAGTAATAAGCAAACAATTGTAAATAGTATTCTTAAAATCATTATTCATGATGAAGTTGACGATGAATTAAAGACTTGGTGGCAAGTTAAATTTAATAAAGTAAAAGAGAGAAATCCACTAAACAAGCAAATGATATATTCAAATGTTGAAGTCTCAAAGATTTGTAGTGGTAAAAAGTTTTTGGACTATAGAATTTGGGGATATTATCAATCGGAACTTAAAGAAGGAAAAGGTAGATTTCATAAAAATAAATTTATTGAAGCAATTAACAACAGTCCGCTTTCCGAAGGTGATAAATTAAAAGAAATATGCACTCAGTTTAATAGGTATATTCATAGTGCTAAGATTAGAGAAGATGAATATGTGAATTGCTTAAATATGGGTCAACTCTCCTCTTTATACCAAAATGGAAATTTTGTAGAGTTTTTTGCTATTTGTCTATTGTTTATTGCTTCAGATATGTATCAAATTCCTGTAGAAGAGACAAATAAGATTTATTATGTAGAGGAAGATAATTCTTTTTTAGATAATTTTATAGAATCTGTTAAGTTTGATTTAGCTGAAGGAAAATTTTTTGACGAAGTTGATATCTATATACACATATCTCCAGTGGAAGACTTAAAAATGTATCGGATGGTAACGAAATTTAAATATCATTCACCTACTATTAAAAAATCAGGAAAGAGTTACTTTGTTTCCTTTAAATTTTTATTTGAGAGTGAAAAATTATCACAATTACACGAATTAAATTCAATAACAATCAATGATATAGAATATACTGATAGAGTTAGAGTATCTTCATCTTTCCATGATGTTATGAATCGAGGAATCTGGAGTAAAGTTTATGAAGTTGATGGCATAGTTCCTTCGGATTATTATAGAGTTGAAAGGACTTGTACTTCTTATCTCCGTTTTCCCATAGGTGATATTATTTACCGCTTACCCAGACTGTCTAAATATTTTAAAGTAATTATTGAACTGGTCGCTGAAGGTGTTAGCGCACATAAACTGGATGGAAGCCTATTTGCACCACTTGAAAAAGAGAAACTAAGAAAATTTAAAAGAAATAGAATGTTGTTAGAATTTGAGGGAGAAGGCTTTTTTCCGAAAGGAACAGGTTATAAAGTTATGGTTAGACCCATTCTGTCTCTTATGAATCAAGATGGTGAAAAAAATGCTAGTTGCAGTGAAGAAGAGATAGAAGAAAACCAAAAATGGAATTGACATATATTTTTATGTATTGTATAATAAGCAAGTAAAACATCTTTGTTTTATGTAACTTGCATTCTTCTTTGAAAAAAAGAATTTATGCGTTTGTTTACGGTGAAACCTACCGTGGGCAAACGGTAGGTTCAATATTTTTCAAGGAGGGAAAAGTATGGATTTACCAAAAGATATTAACAGCACATTTGTTTGGGTTGATACACTTTCTGACCCATATTCAGATGATTCTATTGCAAGAAGATTGGCAATATTATGCGTTAAAGACGAGATAATTTCAAGAGTTCTTGATATGCCTATCAAACGAATAGAAGAATTGCGCAACATGAATACAGCCTTATCTAACAAGATGAAACATTTTGCGATAAACCTAAAGAAAGAGCTTGAAACTATCCCGAAAGATGAGCTTATGCTTATTGGTGCGGATGGAATTGATGATGCTATTTCTAAAACTATTGGAATGGATATTGAAGTATATGATGAAATGCTAAAGATGTTTAGATATAATAATGCTATCTTTGGAGAACCTATACTTTAATCTCAAGACCCTAGTGGGTCTTTTTTATTTCGTTAATTTTTCTCTAAAATATAACTACCTGCTACAATAGTAAAGAAAGGAGAAATTTTGACAAATCATCACAAGAACAAATTAGAAAACATCAAAACCATAACTATTGGCTATGCTCGCGTCAGCTCAACAGATAATCGGCAAGAATTAGGTTTATTCGTTCAAAAAGAAGCACTCGGCTTTTGTGATAAACTCTATATTGAAAAAGATTCTGGTGGAAATCAGGAGCGAAAACAACTTGACAAAGCTTTAAAAATGGCGAAAAAATATGCCCAGCAAGGTGTTAAAACAAATTTTGTTGTGTATAAATTGGATAGACTTACCAGAAAAATGCTTCACCTCTCTGCTATTATTGAAGATTTAACTAAACATGGTATTCATCTTCAATCAATTCATGAAAATATTGAAACAGATTCTTTAACTGGAAAATTCTTTTGTTTGATGTTGGGTTATGTGGCAGAATGGGAGCTTCAAGCTATTTCTGAACGCACTAAAGACGGACTCCGTAAAGCGAAAGAAAAAGGCGTGAAGCTTGGCAACAAAGGAATAGCGAAAGATAAAGAAAAGCAAATTATAGCACAATACCAGCAAAAAGAAATGTCCGTTCGAAATATTGCGAATCAGCTGAACATTTCTACCGCAACCATATATAATGTGTTAAGGCGCAATAGTATTCAAATAAATAGAAAAAATCACCTATAATTGATTGACAAATCCTTAGAAAAATAGTACATTAAACCTATCAACAGTTTTAGCAAACGGTCGTTTGTTAAAACAATCAAAGTTATCAATAAAAATATTTAAAATGCTGATTTAATAAGGTTTTAGTTACCTTGTTGAATTGGCATTTTTATTTTTTCATTGTTTTAGTTGACGACCGTTAACTAAAACAAGCTCAACCCCTATTGTAGCAGGGATTTTTTGAGTGAAAAATAAAAAATGGAGGTTCTTTATGGGACTTAACGACTTAAAAGCCGATTCAGTTGAGGTGACAACCAAACTTTCGGTTTCTGATATTGGCGTGATTCTTCAAGAAATTTGCGCCGAGTGGAAAACAACCCCAGAAGCTATTCAGAGTAGTTCGGGTGCATTAGCTGATTTTGATGATAGAGCTGATATAGAAATCGTCATTAAAGGTAAAGCTGGCTTATTCTCTCCGCAATTTTATGCAGTTCAGGTTTATGTTTACCAACTTGAGAATGAATGTGGACTTCAGCTCATTGCTTTAGGTGATTCTGGATTTTCGAAAATGTGGTATGGTCTTAATGGTGCGATAAAAATGTCTGAAAGCATTAAACGCCGTGACGCCATTGTAGAACGAATTATGCAATATAGTTCAAGATAGAATAGAAAGAGGTTTAAAATGAGTACTCGTTTAAATCAAAAAGTAGTTCGTGGTGAATTGGTTGAGGTTATTGAAAGCTCAGGTGGTTTTCTTGGCGGAATTGAATATCAATTAGTCGTTGGTGGGAAGATTAAAGAACAATCCAAAGACCTTAGCTATATTCTTAGTGCCTTTGATAGATATTGGTAATTTATTAGAAAGAGTATCGATGAAGAGAAGGTTATTTTTCTCATTTATAATTTTAATGTCATGTATTATGCTTTTAGGTTGTAGTTCCCCTAAGAACTTCACAGGTAAATGGAAAACCGATATCTTCGACCAAGGAACTGTTAGAGAAGATGGAGCGAAAATCGCAGGTAAAGCAACTGGGCAAGCCGACCTTGCTTCAATTATCTCTAAATATATTCACTGGAATGCTACTATGGAGATAAAAAAAGACGGAACTTTAACAATGGACAACGGCGAAACTTTCTCCGCCAAATGGCATCAAAAAGGCGACAAAATTGTAATTGAAGGAAAAAATATTTCCGGAATTGCAACCCTGTCCGATGACCAAAAGACTTTATATTTTGAAAATAAGCCATTGAATGATAATTCTGATAACCAGAATGGTTTTATGATTGGAGAAAATTCGTTAAAGTTTGAATTTAAAAAGGTAGAATAATGATGAAAAAATTAGGAATGGTGATTACATGTTTAGTGATGATTCTGTTACTTGTTTCTTGTGCAAATAAGAGAAAGGATTTGGTTTTATCGAATTTTCCAAGTGTTCAGAATGAGCTAACCGAAAAAGACTTGGTTAAGGCGGTTGGAGCACCACACGAGAAGTCCTCTTCTCTTAGTGATGTTACCCAGCTATATGAAAAATTACTAAAAATGGACTTATCTAGTAGTGAATCAATCCTGTCTCAGAAATCAAATTGGACTGTGGGGATAAATGGTATCATTACAGACTACTACGTTTACAAATTAAAAGACGGTAAGTCAGTGATTGTTTTTCTTAGTAAAGGAAAGGTAGTTGCGATAACGAGAAAAGGTATCGATTATAATTAACTTAAAAGGTAAAGTAATATGAAAAATAGCATTAAAATTCGATTAGCAATTATAACAATAGCCATCATTGGGTTTCTATTTTATGGATTTAGAGATAATGGTTCGGTACTTTATTACGGGCAAAGCTATACAGCAGGTTCTGTATTTAAACCTGATTCTTATCTCTCAGCTGGGCTATTTAAATCCGCAGGTAAAGAGATAAACAAACTGGTTTCGAAAAAGCGTGGAAGTAGCCTTACAGGTGTGATGGTCTCTGTTGTGGTTGGTGGAATTACTTTTTTCACACTTTGGCAAGATGACGATTTTAAAGATATTTTAGTAGAAGAAAGAAAACGAGGAGAAAATAATTAAAATGGCCAACTTGGATAATTACTTGATTTTGGTTTTTATTGTAGTAATTGGAATTCTTATCGCTATTCAATTCGCAGGCGAACGTTTTGCAGATTGGCTGACAGATTTAACCGAGCAATTCTTTTCAAAAAGTCTGGATAAACATGAAGAAAAGCGTAAGGCGGAAAAAGAAGAAAAATAAGTTAAGGAGTTACAGTTTAGTTATACTGCCAGATAAAACTAAGATTATCTTCTCTTATTTAAATCTAAGACATCTAACCCCAAAAAACCAATATTTATATTTAACGAATAATAGAAAAAAGACGGCTCATTTTTTAAACCGTCTTTTAATTTACTCATAAGATGTGTGAACTCAGATTACTTTTAGACTGCTGAGCGTCAGACTGCCTAAAGGCAACTTTTTTATCTATAAGAATTCGAAATTAGAATGGCTTATTCAGAGCTAAAAGCTGTAGCTTGCTGCATTTGGTAATACTTGCCCTTTCGAGCCATGAGTTTATGATGGTTCCCATACTCAACAATATCACCATCCACTAAGACTAGAATCATATCCGCATCCTGAATGGTTGACAAGCGGTGGGCAATGATAAAGCTTGTACGCCCCTTCATGAGTTTTGCAAAGGCATCCTGAACCAGCACTTCTGTCCGCGTATCGATGGATGAAGTTGCTTCGTCTAAGATAAGAATCTTGGGAATAGCCAGAAAGACTCGGGCAATAGTCAAAAGCTGGGCCTGACCGACAGAAAGAGATTCTCCAGCATTTTCCAACTTGGTATCGTAACCCTGTGGCAACTGTTGGATGAAAAAGTCTGCATTGGCTGCTTTGGCAGCAGTAATCACCTGCTCCCGACTGGCTTTAGGATTTCCAAAGGAAATATTGTCATGAATGGTCCCTTGCTTGAGCCAGGTTTCTTGGAGCACCATGCCAAACTGCTGGCGTAAAGAGGCACGACTATAATCATAAATGGATTGCCCATCCAGCAAGATATCTCCCGAGCTAATGGGATAAAAACGCATGAGAAGGTTGATAAGGGTTGATTTCCCAGCACCTGTCGGACCAACAATAGCTACCTTACTACCGGCTGGAATATCAATAGATAAATCCTTAATCAAAATCTTTTCAGGATGGTAGCCAAAAGAGACATGTTTAAAGGAAATAGCTCCCTTAACTTGGTCACTAGTTAACTCTTCATTACCACTTTCAGCTACCTCAGGACTCTCTAAGACTCCATAAACACGCTCTGCGCAAGCGAGAGCACTTTGCAACTCAGCTAGCACTGAAGAAATATCGTTAAAAGGCTTGGTGTACTGTTGAACATAGTTCAAAAAGGTCACTAAGCGCCCAATGGTCAAGGTGGACCCCATCATGATACGATAAGCTCCTACTCCAGCTAGAAGGGCATAAATGAGCGCATTGACAAAGCGAGTCGAAGGATTAACCGTTGAAGAATAAAAGATAGCTGACTGAGAATAGTCTGCGTAGTTATCATTAGCCTCACGCAGTCTTTGGATAAACTCTTCTTGAGCATTAAAGGACTGGATAATGGTCTGCTGGCTCAACGATTCTTCAATTAATTGTGTCTGAATCCCCCTCGTCTCTGTTTGCTTCTGGAAGAGATGATAGGATCTCTTGGCAATAAAGCGTGAGATTACCATAGACAGTGGCGTCAACAGCAAGACCAAAAGAGTCATGAGGAGATGAATTTGAATCATGGCTAGAATGCTGACTAAAATCATCAAGACACCAATGAAGAATTGGTTAAAAATCATGGTCAAGCCAGCTGCCAACTGTTCTATGTCTGTTGTCACCCGACTGACCATCTCCCCACTGCCTTGCCGATCCACAAAGGCAATCGGTAACCGATGAAGCTTATGGATGATTCGTTCTCGCAAGTCTTTGGTATAAGAGAAGATTAGGCGATTATAAAGAAGAGGATTGACCCATTGTACCAGAGTATTTCCTATGACTACCAAGATCATCTGAAGGAAAATTTGCCAAAAAACTGGTGAAGAACCAACCACTAGGACTTGGTCGATGACCTGACCAATCAGAATAGGTAGGTAAATTGATAAGCCAACTTGGGCAATGGTTCCTAGAAAGGCTAGAAAAAGGAGGAAGGGATGGATTGCTAAATCTTTGAGCAAACGTTTGAGCGTCTGATTTGCAGTTTTTCGTTTCATGCTAGTCCTCCTTTCCATGTTGGGATGCATTGATTTCACGATAGACTTGACTAGTTTGCATCAAATCCTCATGCTTGCCAACAGCTAGTAACTCACCTTTTTCCAAGAGGAGAATCTGGTCAGCCATCTGAAGTGTCGAAGTTCGTTGAGAAATCAAGATTAAGCTCGTGTTTGGCAAATTTTCTCGGATAGCTTTCAAGAGCTTGGACTCAGTGATAATGTCCAGTGCTGAAGTAGCATCATCTAAGATGAGAAACGGAGCCTGGCGCAAGACTGCTCGTGCGATAGACAGCCTTTGTTTTTGTCCACCTGAGAAATTTCGACCTCCTGCCTCAACTAGGGCATCCAAGAGTCCTTCCTTTTCACTGACAAAATCCTTAGCTTGCGCAATTTCCAATGCCTGCCAGAGTTCTTGGTCAGTTACTTCTTGATCTAAACCTAGAGTCAAGTTGGAACGAATGGTTCCTTTAAAGAGTTCGACTTTTTGGGGCACATAGGCAATCCAAGACCGCCACTGCTCAAGATTACGAGGACTAGATCCATCTCGATAAGGGTAAATGCTCCCCTTGTCTGCTAGATAAAGTCCAAGGATGAGTTGCACCAAACTTGATTTACCAGAACCCGTTCCCCC
>CAURCY010000038.1:0-15127 GCA_963523355.1 uncultured Streptococcus sp. | reverse complement strand
AAATTATTGCTATTAGTTTTATTAGCCGTCCATTACTTCAACGCCTTAAAAATCAAGCTTACTTTGCTAACTAAAAAAGGATATCGAGTTGTCATCACTCAATATCCTTTTCTTTCATTTTGAAAACTTAGTTTCCTTTAAAAGCATCCACCATGGTTTGAAATTCTTCATTGGAGAGAGTAATCCCTTTGCCCATTTTAGTATGATCTGGGCTCCAAGCACGAATATCAAACTTTGCAGGGGCACCATTAAAGCTCACACGGTTGATTTCCTTGGTCCAACCTTTTTCGTTTTCAGAAAGAGTCAACAAGTGCTCTTCGATTTCAAATGTAAATTCTGCCATTTTCTTCTCCTTTTTTAGCTTTCATTTGATTATTCGTAAAATCTTGTAGATTTTAGGAAAATTTTATATAATATTGATATAAAAGAAGGGAGGCCAATATGAGACATAAATTCCAGCAAGTTCTAGATAAAATACATGACTTTTTAAATGGACATGAACAACCAGATTCGACTGAAACCAACTCCCTGACCGCTACTATTGAAGAGGCTATCCAGAAACAAACCGCTGTTCACCTTATCTTGTCAGAGACAAGTTTTACAGGTGACATCATCAAATACGATCAGCAACGCCAGCAAATTATCGTGAAAAATTTTGCCAAAAATGTGACCCGTATTATCCGTATAAGCGATATTCAACGCCTGCGATTTGTCCCTTCAACTGTCCAAACAGCCCAAAAAAATAGATTTAAGAAAGAGTGAGATGTAGTTGCTTCATCCCACTCTTTTTTCTTAGCGAATTTGTTCAAAATGTAAATGAACTGCGATATGATCTCCATAACCACTTCTTTCCAAGTCACGTTGTAGACGATAGGAAATGTAGTGTTCTGCAATGGTAATGTAACCTGCACCCAGTAAACGATGTTCAACCATAGACTGAATCATGCTGATGGTAGCACGTTCCACCTTGGCTTCTTCCAAATCCAAAACCACTTTCTTAGTGACTTGTGCAAGGTTTTGACGCAAATCATCTGTCAATACATAGACAGTCTGAGCTGCCTTTAAGATAGCTTGGTAAATCTTATCTGGATTAAATTCAGCAATTTCTCCATCACGTTTGATTACTTGCATAGGTATCTCCTTTATTCTTTGTTTTCTTTGATTTCTGCCAGCATTTTTTCTTCTTCTGCTGTCAGTTGATAATGTTCAAGCAAATCCGGTCTGCGCTCATAAGTTTTCTTCAAACTCTCATACAATCGCCACTGACGAATCTTTTCATGGTGCCCGCTCATTAGTACATCTGGGACAACCATGCCTCGATAATCATAGGGACGTGTGTACTGAGGATATTCAAGAAGGCCTGAAGAAAAACTATCATCTTGGTGGCTAGACTCCTTGCCAATTACTTCTGGAATCAGGCGTACCGTAGCATCAATCATGGTCATAGCCGCCAACTCTCCACCAGTCAAGACATAGTCGCCTAGGGAGATCTCATCTGTCACCAAGGTCTTAATTCGCTCATCATAACCCTCATAGTGCCCACAGATAAAGATTAGCTCTTCCTCTTGAGCCAAATCCTCAGCATAAGCCTGATCAAACTGCTTGCCAGCTGGGTCTAGGAGAATAACGCGCGGATTTTTCTTTTCAATAGCGTCAAAGGCATCGAAAATAGGTTGTGCTCGGAGCAACATCCCCTGACCACCTCCGTAGGGCTCATCGTCTACATGGCGGGCCTTTTCAGCATTTTCTCGAAAATTATGATACTGGATATCCAAGAGCCCTTTTTCTCGAGCCTTTCCGACGATTGAGTGCTCCAGTGGAGAGAACATCTCTGGAAAGAGGGTTAAAATATCAATCTTCATCGTCTAACCCTTCTAAGATTTCCACATCGACGCGGTTATTTGGAATATCAACATTGAGAACCACTGGTGGGATATAAGGCAATAACAAATCACGCTTGCCTTTTCGCTTGACCACCCAGACATCGTTGGCACCTGGTTGCAGGATTTCCTTGATGGTTCCAATCAAGTTATCACCCTCATAGACTTCCAAACCGATAATCTCGTGATAGTAGAATTCACCATCGTCTAGGTCATTCAAATCTTCCTCAGCAACCTTGAGACTGTATCCCTTGTACTTTTCGATAGCATTGATATGGTACATATCTTTGAATTTAATAATGTCAAAGTTCTTCTGTTTACGGTGGCTAGCAATAGTCACTGTTTGAACAAACTGATCTTTTTCATCAAACAAAGCCAGCTCAGCCCCTTTTTTAAACCGTTCTTCTGCAAAATCCGTCACAGACAAGACTCGCATCTCACCCTGCAACCCTTGCGTATTGACGATTTTCCCAACATTAAAGTAGTTCATCTTGTCTCCTGTACTCTATTTCTTTCCATCTTATTCTGACAATTCTCGAATAATAGTCACAATTTTTTCTGATTCTGACCATTGTAAATAATGGTGATTCCCTCCTAAAATGAGTTTAGTATTGGAAGTCCAATATTCTGATTCTCTGTACTCTTTTTCTCTATAAGCCTGACAAAAAATAAATACAGGGACATGAGATTCTATCGACAAATTCTCAAAATCTTCCTCAGTAATCTCTCCAGATATCTGAAATTCTGAATCTTGATTTTGCAACTCTGAACCTTTTTCTTGCATTATTTCCCAGATTTCTTTATTGATTTCAGGGCTAAATGTGGCTTGAGTTAAGCTCTTAAAATAAAGTTCAGGACCACACTCCTCAATCAGCATCATCTGCTCTTCCATTTCTGGATAAGGATTTTCTGAAAAATCAGCAAACATGACTTTTTTAGTTGTCGGTTCAATTGCTACTAAAGCCTGACACTTAATTGGTTTGTTGAGCAATTTGCAAGCTAAAATTCCACTCAAACTATGTGCACAAAGTATATATTCAGAAATCGCCAATTCTTCAAGTACTTCATAAACCGCATCTGCAAGATTATCCAGATTTTTTCCAGCTTGGTCATGAATCGGACTTCTACCTGTGTTTGGAAAATCAATTGTCAAATAACCAATTGTGGGAGGAAGTTTTTCGAGTATAAGTGAAAAATTTTCATAACTTGGTAGCAAACCTGCACCACTTAAACAAACTAGCATTTTCTTTTGCTTTTGATAAGTAACAGAGAGACTACCAATTTCTGTAGATACTTCAAACCTCTTCATAAAGAAATCCACTCGTTCTATATAATGAATTATTAAAAATCCTTATCCTTTATTTTATCACGTTCCAAGGATTTTCTCAAGTTGGAGAAAAAGTATGTCAACTCTCGAATTCCTTCAAAAATCCTTCCAAATCACGTTCATGTTGGTACTTAATGGCTGCAGTTTTGTCTTTCTCAAAGATGGTTTTAGTTAGGTCAATATGGTTGATGGCTGCGATTGCGACGGTGTAGTGAATGATATCAGCCAGTTCTTTTGCTAGTTCCTCGTTCGAATCCTGAACGCCCTCTTTTCGACCAGAGCGCCCATTCAAAACTTCGGCTACTTCTCCGACTTCCTCCACTAGCTTGATAAAAAGACCTTCCTCAGTCCGAGACTGCTGGTAATGTTCGAGTAAGTAGTCTTGTAATTGTCTAAACGTTAAATCCTTCATATCCTGCTCCTCGCAAAAAAAGCGAGACATTCGTCCCGCCCTTCTTATTTTTCGTCAATAACGATTCTTACTTTTTTGTCTTCAGTTGGGACAGAGTAGACAATCGTTCTTATCGCAGAAATAGTGCGACCCTTACGACCGATTACACGACCCACATCGCTTTGATCAAGATCCAAATGATATTCCAAAAATTCTGGTGTATCTTCAATCTTGATAGTTAAGGCATCTGGTTGTGAAATCAAGGGTTTCACAATCGCAATAATGAGATTTTCAATCGTATCCATCTGTCAACCTACTTTAAACTTATTTTGAGAATTTAGAATCGTGGAATTTTTTCAATACGCCTTCTTTTGAAAGGATGTTACGTACTGTATCTGAAGGTTGAGCTCCATCAGCCAACCATGCAAGAACGCGGTCTTCTTTCAAAGTTACTTGGTTTTCAGCAACAAGTGGGTTGTAAGTTCCAACTGTTTCGATGAAACGTCCGTCACGTGGTGAACGTGAATCTGCTACGTTGATACGGTAGAAAGGTTTTTTCTTAGAACCCATACGAGTCAAACGGATTTTAACTGCCATTTTTTAATGTCTCTTTTCTTATTTTTTATTTCGGTGAAATAGCTGAGCTATTTAGCACATGTTCTATTATAACAGATTTCTGATAGGTGTCAAGAAAAAAACTTGACAGACTATAAAATTTTTAAACCATTTAGAAATTTGTTATATTTTTAAAGAAAAATCAGAAAGAGAATGTCATAAATACTATTTTAGAAACATTTTAAAAAGACCATCAAGTCAAGCCCTTCATATCGCCTGAACGAGATTTGGATACTTGGCTCCTAAATCCTAAGCCCGTTCCCAAACGAAATATGGACTTATGAGCAGATGATTTGCTTGCAGGTGATATCATTCTACTATGGAGAATCCAGTTTGGTACTTTTACCACCGAAACATGATTTTAAAAATTTCCATTCGAATATGATTCAAAATTCTCTTAAAATCAACGTTTTCTCGTTTTTTTAGAAAACAAATTTTCATCTAATTTGAATAACTTTCAATTAAATGGTGTGAATTTCACCCTAAAAACACACGAATTGAGCTAAATTTTACTAAAAAGTTCATACAATTATATATTCATGAAATTGCGACATATTCATCATTTATCAATCCCCAATAAATAAGTTTTCCCACTGAGTGATAGATGCTGGTAGGATCAACTTATACTTCTCATAGAAATCTAACAAATCGTTGTCCCCTATCCTAACTACATTTTCAATCTTATCTAAATTTATCACTCTCGGAGCATATAAATATACTATATAGCCTTCATCTAAGTATTGTTTAAATTCTAAGGCGTCAAGTTCCTTTGCTTTCTTTCCTTTCACTTGAACTACTGCTTTTCTCGGGTTATCAATTTCTCTTGAAATCATTTCACATTCAATTTTTATAGTAGTTGATTTCTTTGCAATTGAATTAGAAAGGACATAGTAGTTTTCCTTAATTTGAAGATATGAGATGACAAGTTCTTCTAAATCAAATTCAGGTAGATTATCGAGGAGACCTCCACTATAGGTTGTTACCTCAAAATAATTCTTTTTCGAAAATTTATTAAATATCAATTTTGAATATTCAATTATGCTTTTATCCCGTATCCTCTCAACTGTACCACCAAGAGGTCTATTAAACGATGACTTTATCTGTCCAGGGACTTGCATTCCCACGTTAAATGCATCAACTTGGATAACTGATCCAATATCCAAATGAGTATCACAAACTACTTTGGCTTGAGATTTCGCTTTACATATCCAATAATTTCCACTTAAATCTCGTGTCCAGAATAAATCATCTATCTGAGCATCCTTAAAAACATTTATTGCTGGATTCGCTCTGCCTCTTTCTTTTTTTATTCGTCCATAGTATTCATTAAAGTCTTCTTCCCGAATATCGCTACTTAAGCGACTCCAACCAAGTGCAAGATACTGTTCAGAATTATTTAAACAGAAGCCAATTAACTCTTTCCTAATGTTATCGTCTCTTTTTAAATGTATTCTAGTCACATAATCCATTCAAATTAGCCTCTCTTACTTTTTTCTTTCAAGATTATTTCGACTCCCGCTTGATGTAAAATATCATATCTAACACGACTTACTTCTGATTCATCGATTAAATTAAGAAGATGATCAATTTCTTTTCTTCCTTCTTCACTTAACTTTGGCTTTATATCAACTAAGTTTTTTTGTAGTCTTAAAAACAATTGAATAGCTACTTCGTAATCTTTTTTCTCTTGTAATTCTTGCTGCTTGGCTAAAAATTCTTTTTCTTTCTCTTCGTTTTTCTTCCTATTTTGTTCAGCCATTTCACAAAGTATTTCATAATCCACTGTTTGAGTCTCAAAATCTTTTTTTACCAACTCCAACATTTGAGGCGTAATACGAATACGATTATAAGCTTCTTTTACTAAGGAAGTGATTTTATCCCAATAAGGTATTTCTGAGTCTTCTCGGAACATTAATATTTCCCGATCCGTTATCACAATTTTCTTTTCTTCATCAATGAAATAGCCTTTTTCTTTGTAATTATTTAACTCAAAAATATACTTCTCTAATCTCCATTGTTTGACAATTTTTTTGGCATTGTCAGATAAATCAGCGTTGACCACATATCCATATAACCAATCAGGAAGATTAATATCACCTATAGTCCATCTTTGTTTCTCATCTGAGTATATTTTATTTCTTAATTCTCTGTCGGGAAATTTAACTTTATTAAAAACGTACTTAATAATCTCGTCACCCTCTTGAATGTATTCGTTCCAATACTTGCTATACTTAGCGTAGGGGCTAAATGGACGAGTTCTATATATAACTCTACTCATTTCATCTTCTCCTTTAGTTGGTGAAATTCACAGTATTCTTTTATAACAGATAAAACTTTCTCCCAGTCTTTCTCAAACATCTAGTCAATGTAATTTTCTTCCATTTTCTTAATAAGAATCTTCATGTCATCAATTAACGACTGTGGAGACAATACCCTTAAGGATTCCGCTTGACCCAATAGCCACCTCTTCAGCCCTGGTGTATCCTGACTCACAAATTCAATAATATTACCATTTGATGTTTTTTCAATAATTTTTGCTGTTGGGAATTGATCAACAACAATTGCTGAATCATTGACAAATAGGACTCTGATCTTTAACTCTTTTCCTATGAATGGATCTACACGTTTATTACGAATGTCTCCATCACGAAATTTTCTTCCATATGAGAGAGAAGGTTTTTTCTTTTCTTTAGATTCTACCCAACTAAGAATTCTATCTAGTTTCAAGGTCATATAAGAATCAAAAACTAAATTATAAGCTACTATGTAAAAGTAATGAGTATCATAATAAAGCGATACCGGGAAAATGGTATGATGCTTTTTAGTATTATAGGGAGATTGATATTCAATATCTAGTAGCAATTCCTTACGAATCATTTCAGACCATTCCCAAACCTTATCAATACGATTTTGTGTATCTGACAATGGTGCATAATTTAGCAACTCACTTGCAATAATACTGGAAACTTCATTTTGCTCATCTTTTGAAATAAGTGCTAATAAACTATCAAGTAATGACTTGTTTTCTTCCTTATTCAAAGATCGATTTTCTAGTAAAATCTTTGAAATTACAAGAATATCCTTTTTATTAAACAAAGATTTTCCTTTTAAGTATCTTGTATGGTGCTTTGCATCATAAGCAAGCTCTGCTGCAACCATTGGTTGTGTATCTAAGAAACCAGACAAGAGAGAAAAATCTCGTTGTATAGTTTTTTCACTAACACCAAATTCATCAGCAAGCTGAGCCTTAGATAAATGCGCGCCAGACTGTAAGCGTAAAAATATAGTTAATAAGCGTTCTTGGTCGTTCATATAATTCTAATCCTTTACTAATATTATAGCATTCCCAATGGTTCAGATTCAATCAATTTCTTAGTTCAAATCTTTTACTGATAGTACTCTTTTTCAAGCACCGATTTCTTCTTTTAGAGCCTACTATAGATTTCTCTACCTTCCGAATCCTATCAACGATATTGATTTTGAAGATTTTGCTTCAATAGCTACAATAGCCTTATTGATATCTGTCAATGTAATTTGATTTAAAAAGTTTTCATCTTCTAATTGAATCTTATCACCTTCAACCACGCGTTGTGCTTGACAGAAGACAATCTCATCTACTAATTTACGAACGTATCGAGCATTTCCAAAATTGCTACAATTTACAACTTCTGAAAAATGCTGACGTAGTACCATCTTACAATCGTCGGTTAATTGATAATGTCTTTTATTTATCATCAATTCTAAAATAGCAATTAGTTGATCAATTGTATAATCGAAAAATTTTATTTCTCTGGAAATTCTAGAGGATAATCCTGGATTAGTTTCAATGAATTGAGCCATCAATTCTTCATAACCAGCAAAAATAACCAAAACCTCATCCCGACGATTTTCCATTTCCTGTATAATCGCTGAAATAGCTTCATGTCCGAAATCTCTATCACTACTTGGAATAAGACTATAGGCCTCATCTATAAAGAGTACTCCCCCTCTTGCATCATCAAAAACTCTTTTTACTTTTGGAGCAGTTTGACCAACATATTCACCAACTAATTCCGTTCTACCTACCTCCACTAACTTATTCTCTTTAATTATCTTATTGTTGTATAAAATTTCTGAAAAGAGCCTAGCAACTACAGTTTTCCCAGTCCCAGGATTTCCGGAAAAAACAAGATGACGATTTAATACTTCGTTACTAAATCCATGTGCCTGACGCATTACAGAAACTCGACTATATGCTAACTGCTGCTTTAGGACCATTTTCACTTCTTCTAAACCAATTAATTCACTCAGCTTTTTCTCCGCATTTTCTTCATCTTCAACTGAAGATTTATTTTGGAGAATGAATCCATCGAGATTTAATTCATTTTTTTCTGAAGGATCATAATTATTTTGCACTGCAAATTCAATAAGCTCTTGAACAAAAAGGCGAACTTCTTTGGCATCCTTTAGCACGTGATTTTCAGCTACTAATCGTTCAAAATCTTCGTTACTCAAATGAACACCTTTTTGATTTAGCATTTGAATACCAATTCCTTTAAGCTCTGATTCATCATACCGGGGGAAATTAATAATTGATACCTTATTAAAAACATCGAGTAACTCTTTTCTAATAGCTTCTGCTTCTTGAATGCTTCTAGAAATAATAATATTAAAGGAATTCCCCTTCTTTTGTCGAAAATTATCAAAAATATCTGATTTTGTTTTTGATCTTGCCGAAAGATAATCAACTAATACAGCGAAATCTTTTTCACTCATTTTAGGAACAAAATAATGATTGCAATTAACAAATATCGCATTCATACCAAAGATAGACTCTAGAAACTTGATTGCAAACTTTCTACCCGTTCCTTTCTCACCAGTAAAAATATAAAAATGTTGTTGATTTTCATTATTGCTTATTTTTTCTTGGAAGGATATATAATCAATGAATTCTCGAATAGCTCCTTTAAATTCAATTAGGGCAATAATATCATTCAACTCGTCCAACTTTTCTAAATTGGGTTTTAATTGTTCAGAAAATCTTTCTTTTTCTGCACTAAGTAAGAATTTGACTAAATCTCCTATATCACTTCTGCCAAGTTTCTTGATAAAATCACTTTCTATTAAAGGCTCTACCTTAGCTAGTAAGAACTCATAATCAAAAAAATCATTTATTTTTTTCATAATTTCTTGGTCATTGTAATTTTCTTGAGAAATAAGATAGTATGATTCTCCTTCTTTCAAAAAAATTAAATGATTAGACGTAATAAAATCATTCGTCTGAGTTTTAAAAAAATCATCAGGATTCTTAAATTCAACTTGATAGTAATTCATTCACTCTCACCTCTTTTTATAATAAATTAATTTTACAAAAAAGGATGGACATTTATTGTCTAGTTAATTATTTTTTAAGAAAATAAAAAAGAACACCCAAAAAAGTAATCTTTTTAAGTATAGTAATTCTTTCGAATTAACGTTTACTAAATTGTGATGCTTTACGAGCTTTCTTAAGATCTGGTTTCCAAAATACTTTGAGTATACTTATGACATTGATGCCCCTAAACATTTAAAAACTCTGGTGGAAAAAGGTTATGCAGTCATTGAAACAGCTTTTGACTCACTTGATCATCTCAATGCTACTATGAAAAAGAATATTCTGAAAAGCAAGGGAATTACAGGACTATCTAAGATGAAGGCTGCAGATCTGGAGCAAACCCTTCATAACAACTTTTCAGAAGAAGAATTAGCAAGTCACTTTACCGTTCGTGGCTACAAATTAACTCCAAAGGGGAGCAGATACTGGAACAATACAAGGATATTATCGACCGTCATCCAAAGAAAAATCTCTAAGCAAGCGACTTTTTGGTTGGCTCCTCTAAAACTACCTTGTCACTAATATTTGAAATCCCCTTCCTTTTAGGGTACAATGGTAGAAATGAATTTTTGAGAGGAACAGAATGAAAAAACTAGCAACCCTTCTTTTACTATCCACTGTAGCTCTAGCTGGATGTAGCAACATACAACGTAGTTTGCGTGGTGATGACTATGTAGATTCTAGCTTAGCTGCTGAAGAAAGTTCCAAAGCAGCTGCCCAATCTGCCAAGGAGTTAAACGATGCTTTAACAAACGAAAACGCCAATTTCCCACAACTATCTAAAGAAGTTGCTGAAGACGAGGCTGAAGTGATTCTACACACAAGTCAAGGAGATATCCGTATCAAACTCTTCCCTAAACTCGCTCCTCTAGCGGTTGAAAACTTCCTCACTCATGCCAAAGAAGGCTACTATAACGGCATTACCTTTCACCGTGTCATCGATGGCTTCATGGTTCAAACTGGAGATCCAAAAGGGGACGGTACAGGTGGTCAGTCCATCTGGCATGACAAGGATAAGACTAAAGACAAGGGAACTGGTTTCAAGAACGAGATTACTCCTTATCTCTATAACATCCGTGGTGCTCTTGCTATGGCTAATACTGGTCAACCAAACACCAATGGTAGCCAGTTCTTCATCAACCAAAACTCTACAGATACCTCTGCTAAACTCCCTACAAGCAAGTATCCAAAGAAAATCATCGAAGCCTATAAAGAAGGGGGAAACCCTAGTCTAGATGGCAAACACCCAGTCTTTGGTCAAGTGATTGACGGTATGGATGTTGTAGATAAAATTGCTAAAGCCGAAAAAGATGAAAAAGACAAGCCAACTACTGCTATTACTATCGATAGCATTGAAGTGGTGAAAGACTACAATTTTAAATCTTAAAAACCAAAAAAATACAGTATCCACATTCGGTACTGTATTTCTTTTATCCTCATTTTTAAGTTAGATTATTAAAATCCCAGATTTGGTCCATCCAGCCTTCATAGAAGTCTGGTTCGTGGCAGACCATAAGAATAGATCCCTTATATTCTTTGAGAGCGCGTTTGAGTTCATCCTTGGCATCCACATCCAAATGGTTGGTCGGCTCGTCCAGCACTAAAACGTTGTTTTCACGATTCATCAAGAGACAGAAACGAACCTTGGCTTGTTCCCCACCTGACAAGACCTGAATTTGGCTTTCAATATGCTTGGTTGTCAGACCACAACGGGCAAGGGCTGCACGGACTTCTGCTTGGTTGAGGGCTGGAAAGGCATTCCAGACAGCTTCAAGAGGAGTTTGGCGATTACCACCTTCTACTTCTTGTTCAAAGTAGCCAAGTTCTAGATAGTCACCGCGTTCCACTTCCCCAGCGATTGGCGGAATAATGCCCAATAGAGACTTCAATAGAGTTGTTTTACCGATACCATTGGCACCGATAATGGCAATCTTTTGATTGCGTTCAAAGGTAAGATTTAAAGGCTTGGTCAGAGGACGGTCATAACCAATTTGCAAATCCTTGGCTTGGAAGATAAAACGCCCTGGCGTACGAGCTGGTTTGAACTCAAAGGATGGCTTTGGTTTCTCACTTTGGAGTTCGATAATATCCATCTTATCCAATTTCTTCTGACGAGACATGGCCATGTTTCGTGTTGCAACACGCGCTTTGTTTCGAGCCACGAAGTCCTTGAGGTCGGCAATCTCTTTTTGCTGACGTTCGTAGGCTGCCTCTAGCTGAGATTTCTTCATAGCATAGACTTCTTGGAACTGGTAGTAGTCACCAGAATAACGCGTCAGCTGTTGATTTTCCACATGGTAGACAATATTAATCACATCGTTCAGGAATGGAATATCGTGTGAAATAAGGACAAAGGCATTCTCATAGTTTTGGAGATAGCGCTTGAGCCAATCAATATGCTCAGCATCCAAATAGTTGGTCGGCTCGTCCAAAAGCAAGATATCGGGCTTTTCAAGGAGGAGTTTAGCTAAAAGCGCCTTGGTTCTTTGCCCACCTGACAAAGAGGTCACATCCGTATCCATACCAAAGTCCATGACACCAAGGGCGCGCGCTACTTCATCAATCTTAGCATCCAAGGTATAAAAATCACGACTCTCCAGACGGTCTTGGAGTTCTCCCACTTCTTCCATGAGAGCATCAACATCCGCTCCATCTTCAGCCATTTCCATATAGAGATCATTGATACGGGCTTCTGCTTTGAAAAGCTCATCAAAGGCTGTACGGAGAACATCACGCACCGACTGTCCTTCTTCCAAGACAGAATGTTGGTCTAAGTATCCAGCAGTCACATATTTAGACCACTCAACCTTCCCTTCATCTGGCAACATCTTACCAGTCACGATACTCATAAAGGTTGATTTTCCTTCACCATTGGCACCGACCAGACCGATATGTTCGCCCTTGAGGAGACGGAAGGACACATCTTCAAAAATTGCACGGTCACCAAAACCGTGACTCAGATTTTTAACTTCTAAAATACTCATTTTAATTCCTTATCTTGTTTTTATGTAATTGTTTATAGAGGAACCAAGCCAGATAGCCACCCAAGGTATTGGTCCACAAATCATCAATCTCAAAGACGCGATTAAAATCAAAGAAAAAGTCCAAGACTAACTGCGTACACTCGATTCCAAAACTCACTAGAAAACTAAAAAGAAGGACTTTTTTTGTTTTCCGCAAGTTTGGAAGGAGATAAAGGAGTTGGAATACCAAAGGAAAAAGCAAGAAGACATTGAGGATATTTTGTAAAAAAATCCAAGATAATTGTCCTACATCACTCACTTCGCCCAGTTTCCAGAGAGAATTGAAAGGAGTCAAAAGAAAAACCAGGCGTCCAAGATGCTGAATACCTGGAGTTTCCACCCCCACGGGAGAATGTTCTTGAGGAGTAAAGCAAAAGTAAACGATGCAAATGCTATAGAAAATGACTCCCCAGACCAAAATATGATTATAAGTCTTCTTCATCATTAAGGATTGACTGCTGCAACTGCTTTCTGGCGGTCACGTTTCATTGTATTAGAACGCAATTGTCCACAAGCCGCATCAATATCTGTACCATGTTCTTGACGAACGACACAGTTGACCCCTTTTTTCTTAAGTGTATCATAGAAGGCCATGACGCGCTCTTTGGGACTACGGCTATATTGATCATGCTCACTAACCGGGTTATAAGGAATCAAGTTGACATAAGACAATTTCTTGATGTTCTTGAGCAATTCAGCCAATTCCAAGGCTTGTTCTACACCATCATTGACTTCATTGAGCATGATATATTCAAAAGTCACACGACGATTAGTTGTCTCAATGTAGTACTCAATAGCAGCAAAGAGTTTTTCAATCGGAAAGGCACGATTAATCTTCATGATGCTTGAACGCAGTTCATTATTAGGTGCGTGAAGGGAAACGGCAAGATTGACCTGAACCCCTTCATTAGCAAAATCACGAATTTTATGGGCCAAACCTGAAGTTGAAACCGTAATATGACGAGCACCGATGGCCATTCCCTTGTCATCATTAATGGTACGAACGAAATTTAAGACATTGTTGTAGTTATCAAAGGGCTCACCGATTCCCATGACAACGATATGGCTGACGCGTTCGTCCTGACCACGCTCATCAAAGTATTTCTGAACCAGCATGATCTGCGCTACGATTTCACCGTTATTGAGGTCACGTTGTTTCTTAATCAAACCAGAAGCACAGAAGGTACAACCGATATTACAGCCGACCTGAGTGGTCACACAGACTGACAAACCATAGTGTTGACGCATGAGTACAGTCTCTATCAACATACCATCTGGCAATTCAAAAAGATATTTAACTGTCCCATCAGCAGACTCTTGAACGATACGTTGTTTCAAGGGATTGACCACAAACTGGTCATTAAGCTTAGCAATCAAATCCTTAGAAAGGTTGGTCATCTCTTCAAATGACTGGACACGTTTACGGTAAAGCCATTCCCAGATTTGGTCTGCACGGAATTTCTTTTCTCCCTGCTCCAAAACCCATTCCTGCATGGTTTGACGTGTTAAACTATAAATTGACGGTTTCATTTCTTCTCCTTATTCTCTACTCACTTCTGACGAATGACAAAATGACGTTGTCCCTTGTCCTCTTTCTGAGAATGCTGGTCTTTCTGGCGACGTCTATTTTTCTTATCTGCATTCGGTTTTCGTTTGGTTTGAGTCGGTTTCTTTCCTTTTTTAGAAGGTGTTTCTTCTTCCTTCTTACGCATTTTCTTGTCAAATGATGCTCGCTTAGGGGCTTCATTTTCTAAAACAAAATAGGCACAACCATAACTACAATACTCTAAAAGGTAGTCTTGTAAACGACTGATTTTTTCAAGTTTTTCTTCTGTTCGGTCATCCTTGTAAAAACCTCGTAGGCGAAGCTGTTCGTTGCTCCAGTCTCCCACGATATAATCAAACTTGGTTAAGACTTCTGAAAAACGCTGATTAAAAGCCGTCACATCAAAGGCATCCTTGATATTTTCCACCAAGGAAAAAGCTATCCCTTCCGTTTCAACCTTGTCCCCGTGTAAATGGAACTCAGGACCAGGAAACTTGTTATAGTTGTATAATTCAGGTGCAATTTCTTTTCGCATAGATATCCTTTTTTCACGATTACTTAATACTTTATTCTACCATAATTTCTAGCAGTTAGCACGTTTCTCATAAAAATGAAAAAAGTCTGACGATTTTGTCAGACCAAATAATATAACCTTAAAAAGAGAAGAACAATTCTTCCCTCCAACTATCATTATTTAGCAGCTGCGTACAATTCATCTACTTTATTCCAGTTGATCACTGAGAAGAAAGCTTTGATGTAGTCAGGACGCACGTTGCGGTATTTCACGTAGTAAGCATGTTCCCAAACGTCCAAGCCCAAGATTGGTTTTTTACCTTCTGAGATTGGTGTGTCTTGGTTTGCTGTTGAAGTCACTTCAAGCTTCCCTTCTTTGTTGACAACCAACCATGCCCATCCTGAACCAAAACGAGTTGTTGCTGCTGCAGTGAAGGCTGCTTGGAATTCTTCGAATGAACCAAATGTTGCATCGATTG
>CAURCY010000037.1:0-15265 GCA_963523355.1 uncultured Streptococcus sp. | reverse complement strand
AAGAAAAATCAATGGAAGTGTTGAACCTCTTGAACACTAACCCAGAACTCTTGAATGGTCTTGTTTATGGTCCAGAAGGCAAGAACTGGGAAAAAATTGAAGGTAAAGAAAACCGTGTTAAAGTCCTTGATGGCTACAAAGGAAACACTCACATGGGTGGATGGAACACTGGTAACAACTGGATCCTTTACATCAACGAAAACGTTACAGACCAACAAATCGAAGATTCTAAGAAACAATTGGCAGAAGCTAAAGAATCTCCAGCACTTGGATTCATCTTTAACACTGACAATGTGAAATCTGAAATCTCAGCAATCTCTAACACAATGCAACAATTCGATACAGCTATCAACACTGGTACTGTAGACCCAGATAAAGCTATTCCAGAATTGATGGAAAAATTGAAATCTGAAGGTGCTTACGATAAAGTATTGAACGAAATGCAAAAACAATACGATGAATTCTTGAAAAACAAAAAATCATAAGATCAATTGATTTCGTGTATTCATTCCTAATTCCTAAAAATTGAATCACTGTTTTCCTCAGGCTTATCTGGGGGAGGCAGTGATTTTTTGAAACGAGAGCATAGATATCTGTGTTTTCTTATCGCTGTTTAACCATTCAGGAAATCTCAAATACCATTTAGGATTTGGAGTAAGGATTTAGGAAAATATAGCTTATATTAGAGATGTCTCGAGTTTACAAAGGAGAGTTCATATGAAGAAGTATCAACTTCTATTCAAAATTAGTGCAGTTTTCTCTTACCTATTTTTCGTATTTGGTCTTTCTCAGCTGACGCTTATTGTTCAAAATTATTGGCAATTTTCTTCCCAGATTGGCAATTTCGTCTGGATTCAAAATCTCTTGAGTTTGCTATTTAGCGGAGTCATGATTTGGATTCTGGTTAAGACAGGCCATGGCTATCTCTTTCGCATTCCAAGAAAAAAATGGCTTTGGTATTCGATTTTGACAGTATTAGTGGTAGTGCTCCAGATCTCTTTTAACGTTCAGACAGCTAAACATGTTCAGTCAACTGCTGAAGGTTGGGCTGTATTGATCGGTTATAGTGGGACCAACTTTGCTGAGCTAGGTATCTATATAACTTTGTTCTTCCTGACTCCACTTATGGAAGAGCTAATCTATAGAGGATTACTGCAACACGCCTTTTTTAAGCATTCGAGATTTGGCCTTGATTTGCTTCTTCCGTCAATTTTATTTGCTCTTCCTCATTTTTCAAGCCTGCCTAGTTTGTTAGATATCTTCGTCTTTGCAACATCTGGCATCATCTTTGCTAGTTTGACCCGCTATACCAAGAGCATTTATCCTTCCTATGCGGTGCATGTGATTAATAATATTTTCGCAACATTACCATTTTTGCTGACTTTTTTACAGAGGGTGTTTGGGTAAATACTGGCGCGAGAGTTAGGAATGACAGCTTTTCAACTTAAGGAGGTAAATGAGTATGACACCATTAAAATGGTTTGCTGGAGGAAGCGAAAGACGTTGTGAAGCCATGATTATCATAGATTATCTATTGGAAGATATAAAGGATACGCCTCAACTGACTCCTTTGAAAAATCAGTTAGTGAGTTATAAAAGACGATTAGAGGACGATGGGACCTCTACTCCATTTATTTTGAGTCAAATGAACGTTGACCTTGCGCGCGTATTGATTGATAACAAGCTAAGTTTGTCAGAAAGTCAAGCTAAGCAGATCAAAAAATTGAGAGAATTATCTGCTATTCGCTATGGTTACTGATGAAGTGCAGGGGTAGGACTCTTTCTACAATTTCCGGTCAAATAAATTGCATTCGTTTTCCCAAGTGGGTATACTAGTATAGTTAGATGAAAAATTCTGAAAATTTAAGAATAGAAAAGAGAACAAATCTTATGGCAAAAGATATTCGTGTCTTACTTTACTACCTTTATACTCCAATTGAAAATGCAGAGCAATTTGCTGCAGACCACTTGGCTTTCTGTAAATCAATCGGCCTTAAAGGCCGTATCCTAGTCGCTGACGAGGGAATTAACGGAACAGTTTCAGGTGACTACGAAACAACTCAAAAATACATGGACTACGTTCACAGTCTCCCAGGAATGGAAGACCTCTGGTTCAAGATTGACGAAGAAAGTGAACAAGCTTTCAAGAAGATGTTTGTTCGCTATAAGAAAGAAATTGTCCACCTTGGTTTGGAAGACAACGACTTTGACAATGACATCAACCCACTTGAAACAACAGGTGCTTACTTGTCTCCAAAAGAGTTCAAAGAAGCCCTTCTTGACGAAGATACAGTTGTCCTTGACACACGTAACGATTATGAGTACGACCTAGGACACTTCCGTGGGGCTATCCGCCCAGATATCCGCAACTTCCGTGAGTTGCCACAATGGGTTCGTGATAACAAGGAAAAATTCATGGACAAGCGTGTCGTGGTTTACTGTACAGGTGGGGTTCGCTGTGAGAAATTCTCAGGCTGGATGGTCCGTGAAGGCTACAAAGATGTCGGCCAATTGCACGGAGGAATCGCAACTTACGGTAAAGACCCAGAAGTCCAAGGTGAGCTTTGGGATGGGAAAATGTACGTCTTTGACGAGCGTATCGCAGTCGATGTCAACCATGTTAACCCAACCATCGTAGGGAAAGACTGGTTTGATGGAACACCATGTGAACGTTATGTCAACTGTGGAAATCCATTCTGTAACCGTCGTATCTTGACATCAGAAGAAAATGAAGACAAGTACCTTCGTGGATGCTCACACGAGTGCCGTGTTCACCCACGTAACCGCTATGTTTCAGAAAATGAATTGACACAAGCTGAAGTTGTCGAGCGCCTAGCCGCTATCGGTGAAAGCTTGGATCAAGCAGCTACTGTATAAGATTAAACAGTCCTTAGGGGCTGTTTTTCTATGCTTTTTACTCAAAAATTAATACTCAATGAAAATCAAAGAGCAAACTAGGAAGCTAGCCGCAGGCTGTACTTGAGTACGGCAAGGCGAAGCTGACGCGGTTTGAATTTGATTTTCGAAGAGTATAAAGTTTGTTTTTGTATCTTTCAGAAAAATAAGGTATACTATATGTAAACGATTTCAAAGGAGTCCAGTTATGACGAAAACATTTTTTATTCCAAATAAACAGAGCATTTTAGGAGAACAGGAAATTTTGACTGCCAAGTCTATCTTGGCCTTGGTAGATGGTTTGGAGTCACATAGCTATGATGCTGTCTATCTCCGTCAGCCTCTTAATCGTCTTGAGTATATCGAGTGTGCGATAGTGGGGCAATCACAATTTCTTTTTAAGGTCAGTTATGCTGATGGTCAAAAGGCTTACCGTGTCGATCTTCCTGACCTACTCACGAAGACAGACTGGGAGATTATCAAGTCATTTTTAGATGCTCTGCTTGCTTACACAGGAACTGAGATTGAGGGGCTAGATGGTTTTGACTTTGAAGTTTATTTCCAAGCAAGTATTCAAGTCCATCTGACAGATAATGCAGCTCGTTTTACGATTTGCCAAGGAATTTTTAATCCTGTTTTCTTTAGTCATGAGGATTTGAAAAGCTTTTTAGGGGAAGATGGTTTGGCTCAGTTTGAAGCGCGTGTGCGTGCGGTTCAAGAGACAGACGCCTACTTTGCAAGAGTTTCCTTCTATCAGGATGGAGAAGGCCAAGTGCACGGTGTTTACCATCTGGCTCAAGGAGTCAAGACAGTATTACCGAGAGAACCATTTGTTCCTACTGCCTATATTGAGCAATTGGTGGATAAGGAAGTGCAGTGGGAGATTGACTTGGTTCAAATCACAGGAGACGGCTCTAAACCAGAAGACTATGAAGCCATTGTCCGCTTAGACTATGCAAAATTCCTAGAGTCACTACCATCAGCATCTTACCACCAACTAGATGCCAATCAATTAGAAGTGCAACCCATCTTAGACAAAGATTTTAAAGCATTAGCACAAGAAAAGTAAAGCAGAAGCAGGTCAATCGACTTGCTTTTTTGATATAGAAAAATCCTGCCATGGAAGACAGGATTGCTACTCAATGAAAATCAAAGAGCAAACTAGGAAGCTAGCCGCAGGCTGCTCAAAACACTGTTTTGAGGTTGTAGATGAAACTGACGAAGTCAGTAACCATACATACGGTAAGGCGAAGCTGACGTGGTTTGAATTTGATTTTCGAAGAGTATGAAGTTTAAAGAAAGGCCAAGATACGAAGATAATCCCCAATCAGTGCCACTTCAGCTACAAAGAAGAGGAGGATAATAACTCCGTTCACAAGGACAGATAAGAATAATTGATAGAAGGAGTCGGTTTCACTTGATTGACTTGGTCTTGTAATGATATGGAGACTGGCAAGCAGAATGATTCCAATGCTAATCACACACAAGAGGGCTGTAAATCGTAGGCTGTCAAAGAAGGCAAAGAAACTAGCAATGGCAGTGAGGAAGATTGGAATTGCCAAGAGTTGACTATATTGTTGGAGAACCTTTTCTAGCGTCCAGTCTTTTTCCTGGTGGATAAATCGTCTCACGATGAAACTACCCAAGAGGAATGAAAAGAAGAAGAGCATTGTCGCTACTAGGATAGAGATAATCGAAAAGAGATTTAATGAAGCAAATTGTTCAGGGAAGTGATTATGCATAGTTGCTATATGTCCATAGTAAGCATGTTTGATGTGATAGATACTAAAGAAAAAGGAAGATGCAGAAAACAGAATGAGCAAGAGAAAGGCTGTGTAACTGTGTGTGCTACTTGTTTCAAGCTTGCTTGTAGGAGATTTGAGAGCCTCCACTAGCCAAGACCAAAAATCAAGCGCTTGCTCTTTCCATCTATCCGTAGATTTTGGAGCTTGGTCGGGGATATAGGGACTTTCTAAGGATTGACTGATAAGAAGAGGCTCTTTCGTGGTTGGTTTTTGCTGAGGAAGTGCTTCTTGACTCTCTTCAGCTATAGTGACTTTTTCTGTTTCTTTAGAAAGGTCTTGCTCTTCTTCAGTAGAATCTAATGCTTTCTTTTCTTCTATTTCTGTTCTCGATTCACTGTCTTCAGGCGTTTCAATTGTCTCTTCTTGCTGGTTTTCAAGTTCGACTTCAGCTTGAGAGACTTCCTCCTCTACTTGAGTATTTTTTTCAATTGGTGTATCGAGATCGGCTATCCTTTCTTCAGTCTTGTCTGCAACCTCTTGAGCTTGCTCTTCAGGTTTGTTCTTGCTTGTTGTATTTACAAAATCATTACTTTCAAACCATTCTTGTTTCATGGTAGAACCTCCTTTTTAGTTAGATAAATATGCTTCCATAGTAGCGAATGTAAGCGCTTTTGTCAACGATTTCTAGAAGAAGACTCGTGTTCCTCTGCTTTGAGTAGATAGATATACTGGTCTGCCCTTGCTATGAGTTGATCTTTCACATCAGCTTTTTCTGTTTTATAAGGATTGCTTAAATGTTCATCTCTGTTTTCTTTATTGTTAAATGAACGTCTTCCTTCTCTCACAAAATGAAGAATAGAACCATGTTTTGTTGAAAGATCTAAGTTGATTCTTTGTTTTTCTTCTTCGGAAAGTAGCAGTTGTAGGTCTGTTTTCGCCACCAATTCCACCTTACCGTGTACTTGGATTTTTTCAGCATGGAAGTGATTTTCTGTTGACTCTAGCTGACTATCTGTCAGTTCTGTGCTAAAGATATTGATGATATTTGGTGTTTTGAATTTGCTGTTTTTGATACGACTTCCTTCAATTCGGAGGAGATAACCATTTGTATTGAGAGTTGCATTTTCAAGGCTAGCATTTATGATGGTGGTTTGTCCACGATTGGCTGACATGTTGATCCCTTTTAGACTTCTTCCTTTTGGAACTTGGAGAATAACTTCTTCAAAACGACGAGAGTAGCTACTTGCGATATGGAGAATCCCGCCAATTCCAGAAGAGAGAAATGGAGTTTCAGACAGTTTTTTATCAGTGAGGCTCAGCGTTTTATCGTTCTGATTTGTGATAAGATCATGGTGAGCAGAGAGAGATGGATGGTAAGAAATGTGGATTTGATCATCCAAAGAGTCTGTGATGGTCAGCGCGTGTTGGTGGAGCGTAATCTCTAGGTTTTCGACTTCCTTGCCAAAGGTCAGCTCTTCCATCCGACTATCATAGACAGGTTCCTTGGACATGGCAAGTAGGCTCTTGATCCCGTCAGATTGGATGCCTACAAAGAGCAGGATAAAGCCGATAACAGTAGTCACCACACCAAAAATGAGAAATCCTCTTGTCCATTTATGCATGATGATCACCTCTCTTTCCTTTTTTGAGAACAAATTGCACCAGGCGCACAATGAGTAGACCGAAGAAGCGAGCTACATAGGAAATACCTAGTAAAACCAGCGACGAAGCACCGATAGCCAGTAAACCAGAACCAAAAATCAAGATAAAGGCTGATTTGGCTTGGGCGAGAACAGTGAAACTTTCAACTAAAAACAGGAATCCGCCGATGATACCAAGTATAGAAACCGCAAAGAAAGCTATAATGACAGTCAAGGCTGCCACAAGGATTGCGAACAGGGACACGAGGATGGCGATTCCCAGAGGAATACCGATGGGGGCTGCAAGGAGAGCTAACAAGGCGATATGCAAAATTTGTCGGTTATTTTTTTGAGCGGGTGCCTCATTGATTTTTTTATCGAGAAGATTGGAGAGGACTTCGTGGGCCGCTTCTTTGGGAGTTCCCAAGCTAGCGATGAGTTCTTCTTCTCCTTCGACTCCAGCATCGTCAAAGAGTTCCCTGAAATAGTCCATGGCTTCAATTTGGTCAGCCTGAGGCAGTTTTTTGAGATAGAGTTCTAGCTGAGTCAGGTATTCAGTTCTTGTCATGGCGGATACTCCCTTCTATGATGCCATTGATGGTGTCTGTATAAAGTGCCCATTCATCTTTTAGGGTCACGAGCTGTTCTATACCACCATTTGTCAAGGAGTAGTATTTGCGCATGCGACCTTGGAACTCTCTAGAATAGGTTGTCAGAAAGCTATTGCCTTCCAATTTTTTTAGGATAGGATAGAGTGTAGATTCTTTGATATTAGCGATCAGCTTAATGGTTTGGCTAATCTCATAACCATAAGAATCATCCTGCTCCAGTACAGCCAAGATGAGAAATTCAATCAAGGCAGAGGATGTTGGAAAGTACATGGGGAACCTCCTTTTCTAATGTGTAAGATTTTTATATATAATTTTTCTACACATACATTGTACATCTAAAAGAAAGCCCTGTCAAGAGAAATGTGTAAAATTTTTATATATAAAAAACTTCTAGCCGAAACTAGAAGTTTAGAGGATTTTATCAACTCTGTCCACTGTAAAGAGGGCCACTGTCATCAGGATATCGACGAGTAAGAGTGCAGCTACAGCTGGTACCCAAGAGTGGAAAAAGTCAAAACTGTATCCAAAGAGAGTCGGCCCAAAGGCTGCCAGGATATAGCCTCCTGTTTGAGATAGGCCAGACAATTGAGCTGTCTTTTCAGGGGCGCTTGTCTTGAGTGAAAAGTTGACCATGAGATAAGGGAAGAGGGCGCTGGTTGCGGTTCCGATGAGGAGATGGATGGCAAGCCAGTAAAAGAAATTACCAATAGGGAAAAAGAGCATGGAAATGCCGACCACACCAGCTAGTGAAACCAAAGTGAGCATGAGCTGACGGTTACGAGTAGACAAGCTGGTTGTCAGGCTTGGGATGGTCATTGAAAAAGGAATGCTAATCAGAGAGAAGATAGAAGTCAGCAAGCCAGCTTCGTGACTGGATAGGCCTGCATGGATAGCCATGGTAGGTAGCCAGGTCATAGCAGTGTAAAAGAGCAAGGATTGAAAACCTGCAAAGATAATCACTGCCCAGACCTGTTTATTACGCATGACCTTTGCTTTGCTTTTTTGTTTGGTTTGTGGAGCCAGTCTGTGATTATAGCGGTGATTTGGTAGCCAGACCAAAAAAGTTGCTAGACAGAGCAGGGTGAGGAGGATGATAAGTCCTTTCCAAGAACTGGCTTGTGTAATAGGCACAGCCAGATAGGAGGCCAGAGCCGTTGCAATCCCCATAGACGTTACATATAAGGTGGTCAGAAAACCAATTTTCTTTGGTTGATTGGCTTGGATAAGACTAGGAAGCAGCACATTGATGACTGCGATACTTGCCCCAACCATCAAGGTTCCTAGATAGAGCAGGGGCAGATTGATTAGTCGAATGAGTGAGCCAATGGTCAAGAAGAAGAGGCTATAGGTGAAGAGATGCTCCAAGCCGATTTTTTGAGCCAGTCGGGTAGAAAAGAGCGAGAAGAGGGTAAACATGAGGAGGGGAAGGCTGGTCAATACACCAAGCGAACTAACTTCTACTCCCAGTCCTTGAGAAATATCTCCCAAAATAATGGGTAAAACAGTAAAAGGAGTCCGCAAGGAAACACCAATCAGGATAATACCTGGAACAAAAAAGAGTGATTGCTTTTTCATATAATACCTCTTCTAGCTGATTTTAATAACAGCTTATTTTAAGGTTTTTTCCTTATAATGTCAAGTAAGGTTTTGGGCTTTCAAGATAAAAATGGGAAAGTCTTGAAAATTATGATAAAATAGTGGAAGGAAATCTATACATTGGAGAAAAACTGTGTCTGAAAAGCAAAAAATCAGCGTATTGATGTCGGTCTATATCAAGGAAAATCCGACATTTTTAAAGGATGCTATTGAGAGTGTTCAAAATCAGACCCTGAAACCGAGCGAATTGGTTCTGGTTGAGGATGGGCCTTTGACACCTGAGCTCTATCAGGTATTAGACCAGCTTGAAGCTGAGTCTGATATTCCAGTGAAACGCTATCCTCTTGAGCATAATCAAGGTTTGGGTCTGGCTCTTCGACAGGGTGTTTTGCAGTGTCAGTACGATATCATCGCTCGTATGGATACGGATGATATAGCTGTTCCAGACCGTTTTGAGAAACAGGTTCAGCTAATGGAGAAGGAAAACCTCGACCTATTAGGTGGACATATTGCAGAGTTTATTGACAATCCTGATGAGATTGTTTCTTACCGTCGTGTTCCAACCCAGCATGCAGATATTGTAGCTTATCAAAGGATGAGAAGTGCCTTTAACCACATGACTGTCATGTTCAAGAAGGACATGGTTCTCAAGGCAGGCAACTATGAGGATGGGCTTTATATGGAGGATGACCTCCTCTGGCTCAATATGATTGCTGCAGGAGCTAAGACTGGAAATCTGGATCAAATCTTGTGTAAGGTTCGTGTTGGAGCAGGAATGTTTGAGCGTCGTGGGGGACTGCGTTACCTCAAACTCTATCGTCAAGCTCGTCAACGCATGCTGAAGCGAGGACAAATTTCTTACATGGAGTATGCCAAGAGTGTTGCCATTCAGATGGTGGTTGCCCTTTGTCCTGGATTTGTCCGACAGTTTATTTTTATGAAACTGTTACGAAAAAGCAAGTAAAAGATTGTAGCAAATCGTAAACTAGAGAAAAAGTGTTATAATAACAATATAACTATTCGGCTCTTTTAAGGAGGAGTAAATTTCTATGAATAAAAAACTCACAGATTATGTGATTGATCTGGTGGAAATTTTAAATAAACAACAAAAACAGGTTTTCTGGGGAATATTTGATATTTTGAGTATGGTGGTTTCCATCATTGTATCTTATATCTTATTCTACGGATTGATTAATCCAGCACCTGTTGACTACATTATCTATACGAGTTTGGCCTTCCTGTTCTATCAATTGATGATTGGATTTTGGGGGTTGAACGCTAGTATCAGTCGTTACAGCAAGATTACGGATTTCATGAAAATCTTTTTTGGTGTGACTGCGAGCAGCATCTTGTCATATAGTATCTGCTATGCCTTCTTGCCTCTCTTCTCCATCCGTTTTATCGTGCTCTTTATCTTGTTGAGTACTTTCTTAATTTTATTGCCACGGATTACTTGGCAGTTAATCTACTCCAAACGCAAAAAGGGAAGTGGTGATGGAGAACACCGTCGGACCTTCTTGATTGGTGCCGGTGATGGTGGAGCTCTCTTTATGGATAGTTATCAACATCCAACTAGTGAATTAGAACTTGTCGGTATTTTGGATAAGGATGCGAAGAAAAAGGGACAAAAACTTGGTGGGATTCCTGTTTTGGGTTCATATGATGAATTGCCTGAATTAGCTAAACGCCATCAAATTGAGCGTGTTATCGTTGCGATTCCGTCGCTTGACCCGTCAGAATATGAACGTATCTTGCAGATGTGTAATAAGCTGGGTGTCAAATGTTACAAGATGCCTAAGGTTGAAACCGTTGTTCAAGGACTTCACCAAGCAGGTACTGGCTTCCAAAAAATTGATATTACGGACCTTTTGGGACGTCAGGAAATTCGTCTTGATGAATCGCGTCTGGGCGCAGAACTGACAGGTAAGACAATCTTAGTCACAGGTGCTGGTGGTTCAATCGGTTCTGAAATCTGTCGCCAAGTTAGCCGCTTCAATCCTGAACGTATCGTCTTGCTCGGTCATGGGGAAAACTCAATCTACCTTGTTTATCATGAATTGATTCGTAAGTTCCAAGGGATTGATTATGTACCAGTTATTGCCGATATTCAAGACTATGACCGTCTGTTGCAAGTCTTTGAGCAGTACAAGCCAGCTATTGTTTATCATGCGGCTGCCCACAAGCACGTTCCTATGATGGAGCGCAATCCAAAAGAAGCCTTCAAAAACAATATTCGTGGAACCTACAATGTTGCTAAGGCTGTTGATGAAGCCAAAGTACCTAAGATGGTTATGATTTCGACAGATAAGGCGGTTAATCCACCAAATGTTATGGGAGCAACCAAGCGCGTGGCTGAGTTGATTGTCACTGGCTTTAACCAACGTAGCCAATCAACCTACTGTGCAGTTCGTTTTGGGAATGTTCTTGGTAGCCGTGGTAGCGTGATTCCTGTCTTTGAACGTCAGATTGCTGAAGGTGGTCCTGTAACAGTGACAGACTTCCGTATGACCCGTTACTTTATGACTATTCCAGAAGCTAGCCGTCTGGTTATCCATGCTGGTGCTTATGCCAAGGATGGGGAAGTCTTTATCCTTGATATGGGCAAACCAGTCAAGATTTATGACTTGGCTAAGAAAATGGTCCTTCTAAGTGGACACACCGAAAGCGAAATTCCAATTGTTGAAGTTGGAATCCGCCCAGGTGAAAAACTCTACGAAGAACTCTTGGTATCAACCGAACTGGTTGATAATCAGGTTATGGATAAGATTTTCGTTGGTAAGGTTAATGTCATGCCTCTAGAAGCTATCGACCAAAAAATTGAAGAGTTCCGAACTCTCAGTGGAGATGAATTGAAGCAAGCCATTATCGCCTTTGCCAATCAAACCACCCACGTTGAATAAAAACAGAAAAACGCATATTATCAGTTCTGAAGAATCTTGGTAATATGCGTTTTGTTATGTAGAAACTTGCTCCATTTTCTTCTGAAATGGGGTTGTCGCCCAGTCTATGTTATTGAAAATAGGCCAAAACTTCTATGGGTTTGTGAGCGATATAATCAGGTTGATAGTCTAGTAGATCTGCTTGCTCTCCAAATCCCCAAGTGACGGCCAATTTCTGAATGCCTGTTTCTTGAGCTCCCAGCATATCAAACTTGGTATCTCCAATGATGATGGCTTGTTCCGGTGCTAGTTGATGTGTCTGCAAGGTTTGGCGAATGACATCTGCCTTATGGGGTGCTTCAGGGCTGGAACCATAAATGCCATCAAAGAAATGATAGATTCCCAAGTTTTTAGTCATGTCTTGAGCGGTTGGAGTATTCTTTGTAGTGGTGATATAAAGAGGGTAATTGCTCGATAACTTCTCAAGCAAGTCTACAATCTGAGGAAAGAGTTGAGCTTCATGGATGCCTTTCGCCTTGTAGTAAGAACGGTATATCTGCACGGCCTCAGAAATTTGTTCTTTGGGCAGGCAGGTCGCAAAACTACTTTCAAGAGGCGGTCCCATAAAACCACGAATAGTTTTGGCATCAGGGCTAGGCACCCCGAGCTCCTTAAAGGTATGGGTAAAGGCATTGTGAATCCCGATAGAACTATCAACGAGGGTTCCGTCCAGATCGAAAAAGATCGCTGTGATAGAGGTCATGGTTTCTCCTATTTGATAAGCTTATTCTCCGAAAATTTCTTTTTGGAGGCGACGACCAGTAGGGGTGGCAGCGAGTCCACCTTCAGCTGTTTCACGAAAGGCAGTTGGCATGCTTGCTCCCACTTGGTACATGGCATCGATAACTTCATCCACAGGGATTTTAGATTCGATACCTGCCAGAGCCATGTCTGCTGCGATGAAGGCAAAGCTAGCTCCCATAGCATTGCGCTTGACGCAGGGAACTTCGACCAAGCCTGCCACAGGGTCACAGATGAGGCCTAGCATATTTTTAATGACAAAGGCAATGGCCTGACTGGCCTGATAAGGTGTTCCACCGGCAGCTAGAGTCAAGGCTGCAGCACTCATAGCAGAGGCCGAACCAACCTCGGCCTGACAGCCACCTTCAGCACCTGAGATAGAGGCATTGTTTGCGATGACTAGTCCAAAGGCACCGGCAGCAAAGAGGAAATCCAGCTGTTGCTCGTGGCTGAGGTCTAATTTTTCAATAGCAGCTGTGAGAACGGAAGGGAGACAGCCAGCACTTCCAGCGGTTGGAGTAGCGCAGACCAAGCCCATTTTAGCATTGTGTTCATTGACTGCGATGGCATTTCGGGCAGCAGAGAGAATCGTGTAATCTGATAGAGTTTTTCCGTTTTTGATGTAGTGATCCAATTTGGCAGCATCTCCACCTGTCAGGCCACTACGAGATTTATTTTCATTGAGGCCGAGTTGGACAGAGGCTTTCATGACTTCCAGATTGCGTTCCATGAGAAGGAAGACTTCTTCACGTTCGCGACCGGTCAATTCAAACTCTGTTGTAATCATGAGTTCTGCGACATTTCCTTGAAAGTCCAGATCTGCTTGTTCGACCAATTCTTTGATAGAATAAAACATGCTTCCTCCTATTTAAAGAAATTGACATTGTGGAGATGAGGGATTTTTCGAATTTCTTCGATGGCCTCATCACAGTTGCGACTGTCAACTTCGATAATCATAATGGCTTTTTCACCAGCTTTTTCACGAGTAACATTCATCTGGGCGATATTGATACCATAGCGTGAAAGGGCTTCTGTTACGAGGGCAATCATACCTGGAATATCTTGATGAACGATGATGATAGTCGGTGTATTCATATTGAGAGAGACGGCAAAGCCATTGAGTTCGGTTACCTGAATATTTCCTCCACCGATAGAAATACCAGTCACGCTGATGGTCTTGTGGGCATTTTTAACGGTAATTTTAGTAGTATTAGGATGCGGAGCATTGCTGTCTTTCTGAATGGTCCAGACAATCTTGATGCCACGCTTGTGGGCAATTTCCAGGCTGTTTGGGATTTCAGGATCATCTGTATCCATGCCCAAAATACCTGCAACAAGGGCTAGGTCTGTTCCGTGACCACGATAGGTCTTGGCAAATGAGTTAAATAGTTGGAATTCGACTTCTGTCGGAGTATCATCAAAAATGGAAGAGACAATCTTCCCAATACGAACAGCACCAGCTGTATGGCTACTAGATGGGCCAATCATAACTGGTCCGATGATATCAAAGACAGATTGAAAACGAAGTGATTTCATCAGTTTCCCCTTATAAAAATTCTTATCTCTATTATATCAAAGAATGAAGGTCTTGGCTTTAATTGTGGATGAAAACCTTTTTACACTACAAATAGCATAAAAAAGCATCTTTTGTAACAAAAAATAGCTTATTTAGGGAAATAAAAAATAATTTTGTAATATTTCTACATAAAAGTGTCAAGAAACGGTAATATTTAAAGGGTATGATAGAACTATAGAAAGAAGGAGAATTTTCAAATATGAAATCAACAACTAAAAAGATTAAAACAACTCTTGCAGGAGTAGCTGCCTTGTTTGCAGTATTTGCTCCATCATTTGTATCTGCTCAAGAATCATCAACTTACACTGTTAAAGAAGGTGATACACTTTCAGAAATCGCTGAAACTCACAACACAACTGTTGAGAAATTGGCAGAAAACAACCACATCGACAACGTTCATTTGATTTATGTTGGTCAAGAGTTGGTTATCGATGGCCCTGTAGCGCCTGTTGCAACACCAGCGCCAGCTACTTATGCGGCACCAGCTGCTCAAGATGAAACTGTTTCAGCTCCAGTAGCAGAAACTACAGAAGTAGTAGAAGAAACTCCAGTAGCAAGTGAAGCAGTAGCAGAAGAAACAGTTGTTTCAACAGAAGCTTCAGCACCAGCTGCAACTGTAAGCGGATCTGAAGCAGAAGCTAAAGAATGGATCGCTCAAAAAGAATCAGGTGGTAGCTATACAGCTACAAACGGCCAATACATTGGACGTTACCAATTGACAGATTCATACTTGAACGGTGACTACTCAGCTGAAAACCAAGAACGTGTAGCAGATGCTTACGTTGCAGGACGTTACGGTTCATGGTCAGCTGCTAAAAACTTCTGGCTTAACAACGGCTGGTATTAAGAAATAACGAACAGAATAATTTGAAAAGGTCGAGGAAATCCCTCGACTTTTTTATCTTTCCTTCGGTTGATAATAGGTCTCCACTTCTTTTTTGAGATGAGACAGCATAGAAGTTTCCTCGGTCAGCTTCAGAAGTGAGAACCCTTTTTGGATAAGTCTAGCATCATCCCTACAAATCCCGATACGGACATAGCAGATAGCAAGCATATCGTAGCTTTTCTTGTTCTTGGCATCCTCTAGTAAAGTATAGCAGATTTGTTGACACATGTTTTTGTCTTGATGGTATAAGTAAATGGTGGAAAGGTTGAGTAGGATTGTCATTCGCAAGTCATATAAATGTTGATAGTTTTTATAGACTTCTAAGCGTTGCAAGATTTTTTCAGTGATGAGATGGAGGTGATCAATGGGAAAGCTGAAAAGGATGGTATTGAGGATTTTTAGGTCGCTTTCATACCATGTATCTTGTTTTTCAATTTTTTCCCAAAGTTTTTTGACAGTCTGTTTCACTTGGTCTGACAGTTGCTCTGTACCATGTTGGCGGATATGAATGACAATTTCCAGCATATCCCGGATTTCTTCTATAGGCAAATCGTGATGGGTCTTTAGATAGTTTTGGCATATTTCAAAAAAATGAACTAGACCACTGCCACCAATGATGGAATTCATATTGAGATA
>CAURCY010000036.1:0-15626 GCA_963523355.1 uncultured Streptococcus sp. | reverse complement strand
GGGCTTGTGTGTGATTTTCGAGGTGATGAGGGTTGTACCAGATAGTGTCAATCCCCGCATTATTACCACCTTGAATGTCGGCAGTTAGGGAATCTCCAATCATCAGCGTCTTTTCTTTGCTAAAACCTACAATCTGCTGCCCCATTTTTTCATAAAAGAGGGCATCAGGCTTTTGTGTTTGCAACTGTTCAGAGATAAAGACTTGATTGAAATAAGGTGCTAGACCAGATTGAGCTAAACGCCCTGTCTGAATGGCAGTTATTCCATTTGTCGCAGCATACAAGTCATAATCACGCTCGATGAGGCTATCTAAAAGTTCATGAGCACCTGAAAAAGTTTGCCCCTGTTGGGCGAGGTAAAATTGGTAACGCTGGGCTAGAAAACTACCGTCTTTTTCCTCTCCAAAATGAGCAAATAAACAAGAAAAGCGCGTGTTAACCAGCTCTTGTTTACTGATTTTCTTTTGCTCCAAGTCCTTCCAGAGAGCCTTGTTCATAGGAACATAATAGTCTTTATAAGCCTGAATATCTGCAACCCCTTCTTCTTTTAGAAGTTGCGTTAAAGCCACATCCTCAGCAGCATCAAAATCAAGCAAGGTGTGGTCGAGGTCGAAGAGTAGAAATTTGTAGGACAATTTGGTGTTTTCCTTTCTAAGATAAACAACTTTCACTTCAGCCAGCTGTTTAATGTAAAAACTTAAAAGTGGTATAGTATCACAAAGAATAATCGTTCCAATTGATTAACTAATCCATACTATTCTAGTCAAGTTTATTTTTATTATAGAAAAATCTTCTATAAATTCGAGCAATAGTTAAAATACATACAAATATGACTCCCAAAATAGATAATACTATTTTCACAAAACTCATTTCAGAGCCTATTACATAGATATGAAAAAGAGGGGCTAGTCCTACACATAGAGACAATAGATAACTAATAAATCTTATCTCACCAATTCCTGCAAAAAAATGTTTCATTTTAAATATCCCATTTTACCTTTCATCTTTATAATCCACTAACAACTCTATTGACTTCTCTTTTTTTTGAAAAATCTTGACAGCAAATTTACTCCACTTAATGCCACTAAAACTTCAATGGGCAAAAAATAGTAATCCCATATCAAATGAGAAATCAGCAATGTTAGAAATAGTATACAGTCAATATAACTATTCTGAAAATACTCTGTAATTACATAATACAGATATACCACAACCATCAAAATTAAAACAACCATCATAATACTATTATCCTGTCCTTCTCACTAACGCTATTTCCAAAATTTAATTTTTTTATGACTTAGTAACGTAATTCCAATTAGCAATACACCTAATATAAATAAAAGTATTTCCCAAAATTTATTCTCAGTTTTAATAAAAGGTATAAGATACATACTAACCAATATGGAACTTACTCCTAAAAGAGCAAAGACCACTCTGACTTTATCACTTAGTTTAAACATATTTAATTCCCCATAAAATAAGCAGTAGCTACGTTTACTGTAACATTCCCCGTCTTTATGTAGAGATAATCTCCCATCAAGACACCTCATCTCTTCTTACTCAATAGCAGCATAATTATTTGGTGATACGAGTTTCATAAGATTTCTCCTCTTTAACGTTGCATGGTTAGGATAGTTCTCCAATAAGTAATCGTCGACTGCGTTTAAAGCACTTTGTTACCTAGATAAGATATCCTTTCTCTACCTGATTTGATTTTAAAGAGAACTAAGATTTAAGCCTATTTATCTCACTTCTTATTTCTAAATAACTCATACTCTTTTTCTCTGATAAAGGGAAGTGAAAAATTAGAAAAAATTAGTAGAATTGAAAATAGGTATCCATCTTTTTGCATTGCTAAAACATAGCCTAAAAATATATAGACAATCAAATCTAGTACAAAAAGAGAAAATATTCTCCTTTTCATCATCTCACTTGAATTAAAGATTCTATTTAATAGAACCTTTATCGTAGTATCTACACAAATTTTTATCAAAAAGATAAGAGCAAATACACGATTAGCAACTGTACCATGAAGAATAAATGGAAATATAGTTAATATAAAACTAGAAATCTCTAAATATTTTATCCAAGGAGATTGAGACATCTTACTTTTAAACTGACTGATTTTCCTATATTCACTAGCTAATCTAGAATCAAAATCTCTACCAATTTTATTAAAGATTAAGAACTCCAGGATAAAAATACTTATTAATACGATATAAGTAGAAACCTTTCCTGGGAAATATTTATTGATTAAAATTGGAAAACTCATTAACAGAATCGAATTTATAGCCAAACAAATGGATACTATTTTATTCTTCACAGAGTATATAGGTAACGATACTATTGAATAGAGAAATGCTAAAAAAAATAAGCAAGAAATACTCTGTGCTACTAATTAGCGGCGCTTTTAATGATAAAAATAGATAGGCACCCCACACGATGATATGCGCTTTACGAATTGACTCTAGATTACTCATCTACCTACTCCTAATATGTAAAGAGAATCCATTTTTAGTTTACATTCTCTTTCAAACAAGTCATAAGCATTTCATGATATTTCCTTCTTCTACATTAGGTAAAGTTGAAATACATTTTTTGCAAGTGAAAATATTATTATTATTTGGAAACCCAAAATATCCATCCCTCTTCTAGACCTAAACCAAGTCAGATTAAAGATACAAATATAATGGTAGGGCTTTCTTTTACTTTAGACTACCATAAAACAAGGAATCTTTCAACAAAATTCATTGGCAAACTACTATTCTAGAAGATTGACAGCTCAAATCTTTCAAAATAGAACAATTCTATCTATCGAACACCCTAACTTCATAAATATCCATGTGATTCTAGACCTAGAATTCCTATAAACTAAATGTTTTCGCGCTATTCTAAGCTATTGATAGCCTTAAATGTTAATTTTTGAGCAATTCTAAAGCTAGAATAGTCCCATCACAATCAGTTTTGAATTATTATACTCAATGAAAATCAAAGAGCAAACTAGGAAACTAGCCGCAGGCTGTACTTGAGTACGGCAAGGCGACGTTGACGTGGTTTGAATTTGATTTTCGAAGAGTATTAACAATTTAGAAACGCTATGATTCCACTCCTTTTACATTAAAAAGGAACTGCATAAAGCAATCCCTTTCTGATTTTGAAATTATTTACTTAAAATTTGATAGTTGAGATAATCAATAGCCCACCTATAAAAGGAGTTATAGTAAAATTCCTTATTTATTGATTTCAAGCTCCGACAACTGTGTTTGAATAACTGACAGTTCTGCACCAGCCTGAAGAAGAGCAGCTGCAGTATAGGCACCTTCTACAATTGGAACCCTGTTGATGAGGATACTTTTATCACTGAAATCAGCCACCATTTCTAAGTTCATTTTAGCAGAACCTAGGTCAAAAAAGGCTAATAAAGTATCTGCTGGATTTTCGGAAACAACCCTATCTACTTGATCAAAACTCGTTCCAATTCCTCCATCTTCGGTTCCTCCTACATAAGTAATCGGAACATCTTTAGCTACTTCACTAATCAGTTCAACAACACCTTGTGCAATGTTTTTGGAATGTGAAACGATAACAAGACCAACACTTCCCATTAAACCACCCCAGTTTCTAAAAGAGCAGTAAAGAGTAATCCTGATGAGAATGATCCAGGATCAATATGTCCAAGAGAACGTTCTCCTACATAAGATGCCCTTCCTTTAGTTGCAAGTAAATCTTTGGTAGCATTCACTACCTTATCAATAACCTCTTGAGTCAATTGGCCAGCAGACAAGGCAGCAATAACAGGAGTCCAAACATCAACCATTGTCTTTTCTCCAACTTCTGCTTTCCCACGTTTGACAATCATATCCAAACCACTTTGTAAGATTTCTTCTAATTTCGAATTTGAATCAGCCTTGGCCATGCCCATAAAAGCAGAGCCATACAGAGGACCAGAAGCACCGCCTACCTTACTCAGCAGTTGCATTGAGACAAGCTTAAACACATCACTGCTTGTTTCAAATTGCTTTCCTTCTAAGTTTTCCATAACTGCAGCCATGCCACGCGCCATATTTCCACCGTGGTCTCCATCTCCTATAGGGGTGTCTAGCTCACTAAGGTAATCTTTCTGTTCTTGAATCTTTTCATTAAAAAGCTTCATCCATTCAAGAGCTTGTTCAGCATTCATTTGACATTTCCTCCTTGAGTTTTACCAAGCTGGGGTAGTAACAGGTGCATTTAGAGCATCCAACCATTCATCATCTGCCAATCGAATCAATGTTAATGATAATCCAGCCATATCAATTGATGTCATATAGTTTCCAATTTTCTTAAATGCCAACTCAACACCTTTTTCATGGAGTAATTTAGCCACATCATTTGCAAATACGTATTGTTCCATAAGAGGAGTGCTTCCTAAACCATTGATGAGAAGCCCATAGCGTTCACCAGCTTTAAGTTGGAAACCTTCAGATAGTTTTTCAACCAATTCTGAGGCCAATTGTGCTGAAGGTTGCATTTTCTCTTTTTTATATCCTGGCTCACCGTGGATACCAACTCCATATTCAAATTCATCATCTTCTAGAACAAAACCTGGTTTCCCAACTTCTGGAACAGTAGCGCCAGATAGAGCTAAGCCAATTGTTTTAATTTCTAAGACAAGTTTATCGGCCAAGTCCTTCATTTCAGATAATGTTTTACCAGAACGAGCCGCATCACCCAAAATTTTATGGACTAAAATAGTACCTGCGACACCTCGACGACCTTGGGTATAGAGACTATTTTCAACCGCAATATCATCATCAACTACAACACTTGCTACATCAATACCTTCCATTTCAGCAAGTTCTTGTGCAATTTCAAAGTTCATAATGTCCCCAGAATAGTTCTTGATGACCATGAAAACTCCAGCACCTTCATCAGCCGCCTTAATGGCTTCTAAAATTTGGTCCGGAGTAGGTGAAGTGAAGACTGCTCCACAAATGGCAGCAGACAACATTCCATCTCCTACAAATCCAGCATGACTTGGTTCATGCCCTGAACCTCCACCTGAAATGAGTCCAACTTTTCCTGTCTTTTCTGCCTTTCTAACGATGACATCAAAACCATCTAAGCGTTCTACCAAGTCATCATGCATGAATGACAATCCCTGCAACATTTCATCAACAACTTGTGTCGGTTCATTTATAATTTTTTTCATGAGAAACTCCTTTCGGCATGTACCTTTGTTTTCGCTTTCATTATATATTTTTTATTGCTGGATGATAAGGGACAGATTCTATTATTTGTCCCCTTTTAAACCCGTTTAAAACATTTTTTTGGTAAAATGAAGTAAGTAAAAGAAAGGTTTCCTATGGCATCATCATTTATTACAAAAAAACGGATTGCCAAGGCATTTAGAGACCTATTAGCTACTAGAGAATTTGACAAAATCTCCATTGTAGATATCATGGAATCAGCTGGCATTCGTAGACAGACCTTTTACAATCACTTTCTTGACAAATATGAACTGCTAGACTGGATATTTGAAAATGACTTAACCGAGTATATCACCAATAACTTGGACTTCATTTCGGGCCAAAAACTATTACAAGAATTATTTTTTTATTTCGAACAAGAGCGTGACTTTTATATTCAACTTTTTGATATTCAAGGGCAAAATAACTTCTATGACCACTTTATCAGCTACTGTCGCTTGCTTGTATCAAAAATTTTAAGAGAATACGGTCAGATTGATATCGATTCATCTGCTTATACTTGTTTTTTGTTAGACTATCATTCACATGCTCTAGCAGAAATCGTGAAGGCTTACGTCAATAAAAAAAGTCCAGTTCCACAACCAGACTTTCTAATCATGACAATTATTGGAAAGAGACCACAATGACATTTATTTCAAATCATAAACAGAAAATTATTTCAAGTTACATTTCGGCAACTGTCAGCAGTCATCCTGAATTAGAAAAACACCCTACCTTACCATTAGTCTATCAAAAAAATCGCAATCCTCATCAGGTTCCAATATTGTCGGGTGGAGGTTCCGGTCACGAACCTGCGCATATTGGATATGTGGGAGAAGGAATGCTTACCGCTGCTATCTATGGCCAATTATTTACTCCTCCTACAAGAACTGAAATCTTAGAGTCCATTCGTTTTTTAAACAATGGTCACGGTGTCTTCATCATTGTAAAAAATTTCGAAGCAGACATCAAAGAATTTAGCTGGGCCATTAATACTGCTAGACAAGAAGGAATTAAGGTCGGCTATAGTCTAGCACACGACGATATTTCTATTGAACCTCACAATAGATTTCAAATTAGAGGAAGAGGGCTTGCAGGGACTATTTTACTTCATAAAGTTCTAGGATATGCAGCTCAAAATGGTGCCGACATCGAGCAACTAACTGATTTAGGTCATGAACTTGCTCCCGAAATCGCAACGATTGGCTTTGCAACGAAATCCGCTAGTCTACCCCAAACCACCCTTCCACTATTTAGCTTGGAAGAAGGAAATATTTCCTATGGTATTGGGATACATGGCGAAGAAGGATATCGTATAGTCCCATTCCAATCATCGGAAATCCTTGCAAATGAAATTATAAGTAAATTAAGATTGCACTATCATTGGAAAAAGGGTGATCAATTTATATTGCTTGTAAATAATCTAGGCACTACCAGCAACTTAGAAATGGGCATATTTATCAATGATCTCCTTCAACTCTTAGAAATTGAAGGAGTCACTATTACCTTTATAAAATCAGGAACATTTATGACCAGTCTAGATATGGCAGGTATATCCGTAACTCTTTGCCCTGTAAAAAATAAGCAATGGCTAGAAGCCCTCAATGCTCCAACGACAGCTTTTGCATGGTAATTTGCTTGTATAACTCAAAAGGGCTACATCACTTGATAGCCCTTTGCTTTTATCTTACGTTTAAAAGAACTCATTCTTGCCATTTCAAATAGTCCATCTATACCTTACAATTCTTCTATCAAAAAACTGGCTGTTCCTCAACAACCAGTTTCTTCATTTTTAAACTAATTTCTTACTGTTCCTCTTCTGAAGGGAAAGCGATGCTATAGCCAAAATAGTAAAGGCTAGACCAACATACCAGTAGGGTTGATCTAGTGTCGTTGAACGACCTGATAGGTGGACGATTCCACGAAAGAGCATTCCTGCTGTTAGTACTGCAACTGCCGAGTTCCACAAGTTTAGACTGAGTCGCCCTAAGTTTGGGATGGTTTTCAACAATAATACCAGAATGATACCCCCTACTAGAGGAACCACAAAGAGATAGTGCATATGAAGGGAGCTCTCCCCAAAACTAAAGGACTCGTAGATACGGCTAAATGCTAAAAAGAAAATAGTGAGTAGACTATAGAAATATAGGGGACTACACTAAAAAGCCATCCAATTTGGATGACTTTTTTTAAAACTATTTACTTAGTTCTCTGATTTTTTACTTTTTTTGAAAAGTGAAATACCAAAGATTCCAGCTAAAATAGCAAGAAGATTCATAGTTAATGGCGAATCAGAAGTTCCTGTATTTGGTAACTGAGCTTTTTCTGGATCTGATTTTTGCTCAGTAGATTGAACATTTTCTGGTTGAACAGGTTTTGGAGCTGGCTCTGGATTCGGTATTGGTTTTGGATCCGGAGTTGGCTCTGGATTTGGTGTTGGCTCTGGATCTGGTGTTGGTTTTGGATCCGGACTTGGTTTTGGATCCGGAGTTGGTTTTGGATCCGGAGTTGGCTCTGGATCTGGTGTTGGTTTTGGATCTGGTTCTTTCTCATACTCATAGATAACATGAGTTGTACCTTCTTTTAACTGACCTGTTTCAGGTGCAGATGTTGAAGAAACACCAACTAGATTGTATTTTTTACCATCTACAGTGATAGAAGACGGACGCTCATCTGCGTTTTCAGCAGCATTATAAGTCACAAGATTTCCGTCAGATCCATAAATAGAAGTTAATGGTGTGTCTTTATAAGTCTCCTTAATAGATTGATTTGTTCCTTTAATCACATAGTCTACCACTACATCTCCATAATGAAGCGTAGAAACATCCTGATCAGCCATATCTTCAAATTCTGAAGCATAATATTTAACAGAAGGATTGTATTTCGAGTTAAAAATTTTAACATAATTAAAGAAGGTCTCAGGATTAATATTAACATCATGAGGAATAGTTTTCCAGTCACCGTTATTTGGTGTGATATAAGTATTTTGGTTTGAAACTGACCTAATTAGATGATCATTCTGAACATAAGTATCATCTACTAAGCTTGGATTAGCTAGAGCACCATAAGTATTTTTTCCATTACTGTCTTTATAATATGGGCGAGTTTGAGGATAATCTTCTAGAATTTGGCAACCTTCTTCATATGAACCAAGCCTACTTTCAGAAGAACATTTCCAACCAAATCTAGCGTCAATTGGTAAGTACTTGATCTTCTTAGCTTCCTCCAAGGGTACGGTCACAGATACACGAAAAGCAGTTGATCTCAATGTTTGTGAACTAACAGCATATATATTAACTTTATCATTGAAAGATTCACGTTCACTGTCATAATAATCATTCATATTAACAATGGAAGGTTTCTTACCAGCCGCTAGTTCTTCTGCAGTTGGAACAATCTCCTTTCCATCAGTTGATTCCATATCTTTATTATACGAAAACTCTTTCATAGGAACATTGACATCTACAGGATTTTCATTAGCATCACGTGTTCCGATCAAAGTGAAATCAACTTTAGAACCAACTATTTCTGGTATACGAACACGAACGCCTTCGACTGTTTCGCCATGAGTACTTGAGTGCATTCCTTTAAAGGCTACGGTGTAATTGTAGACGACACTTTTACCATCTTCACTAAAATGTGCTGGAAGCCCTTCAACATTGACGTAACCGCCTTCATCAATGATATTGCTACCATCTGGTTCGTCTGATTTTCGTGAGGTGACACTAGTAGGGTCTGGTGCAACCCTATTGTCTACTGAAGAAGTGTTCTCAGCATCAGTTGAATTAGTAATACCTAGTGTCTCTGAAACATTTGCTGGTTCGCTATTAGTTCCTTCAGCTTGAACTACTGACTGAGAAACTAAATTTAGAGCAAAGACAGACATTGTAATGATGCCAAACTTAGTAAGTTTTTTCATACAGTTTTTCCCCTTAAATGGAAGGAATCATGCATTAGCAAAATCCCATATATTAATAACATTTCTACAAACATTATACCATATAAACGCTTAATTCACAAACAATCATTTAATAAGTTTAACAATATTACATGTTATTTGGGGAAGGAAAATAATTAATAAAGTACATAAAAAATTGAATAAAGATTCCTTCATTCGATTTTTTCTTTTAACTTTTCAACAAAGAGATAGGCTGCTGGACAGGTCAAAGTATTCTTAATCGTCAAATGGTTGATTTGATGGATTTTTTTACGGTCCGTATGGGGAAACTCTCGACAGGCCTTTGGACGAACTTCATAGATGGAACAGAGATTATCTCCTCCTAGAAAGGGACAAGGCATGGATTTAAAAACCTTATCACCATCTTCATCTACCTGCAGAAACTCCGCTTCAAAAGCTGGTAATTTCATCTTAAAGTACTTAGCAATACGAGTGATGTCTGCTTCCTTGAAGTCAGGTCCCAATGTCTTGCAACAGTTAGCACAGGCGGTACAATCAATCTCTGCAAAGACTTCTTGATGAATCTGTTGGGCTATCTTATCCAGATTTTTTGGTGGTTTTTTCTTTAAATTGGCTAAAATTTTACGGTGCTCCTTTTGCTTTTGCAAGGCTAGCTGGTGGTAATACTCAATATCAATTTCTTTAGACATGATTTCTCTCTTATTCTATTTGTTTCTCCTATTATATCATGCCTCTTCATCATTGAAAAGTGGACTTCACAAGACTATACTATTCCCAAATGTATCAAAAAACCTTGCAACTAGGTTACAAGGTTAATGACATTAATCGAAGTTAACGTATTCTTTTTGAAGTTCAAGAACTTCTTCCATTGTTGAACACTCTGTAAGGGCACGGTTAGCGTACTCTTCCATCTTAGCAGTGTCCAATTTCTTCATCAAGCTACGTGTACGAAGTACTGATGTTGCTGACATAGAGAACTCATCCAAGCCCATTCCGACAAGAAGTGGAACAGCTTTTTGGTCACCAGCCATCTCACCACACATACCAGCCCATTTACCTTCAGCGTGAGCTGCCTTGATAACGTTGTTGATCAAGCGAAGGATTGATGGGTTATATGGTTGGTAAAGGTATGAAACTTGCTCGTTCATACGGTCTGCTGCCATTGTGTATTGGATCAAGTCGTTTGTACCAATTGAGAAGAAGTCAACTTCTTTAGCAAATTGGTCTGCAAGCATAGCTGCTGCAGGGATTTCAATCATGATACCAACTTGGATGTCATCCGCAACTGCAACACCTTCAGCAAGAAGGTTTGCTTTTTCTTCTTCATAAACTGCTTTAGCTGCACGGAATTCTTTCAAAAGGGCAACCATTGGGAACATGATACGCAATTGACCATGAACAGAAGCACGAAGAAGAGCGCGGATTTGTGTACGGAACATTGCATCTCCAGTTTCAGAAATAGAGATACGAAGGGCACGGAATCCAAGGAATGGGTTCATTTCATGTGGCATATCGAAGTAAGGAAGTTCCTTATCTCCACCGATATCCATTGTACGAACAACCACTGGTTTACCATTCATTCCCTCAAGAACAGCCTTGTATGCTTCATACTGCTCATCTTCAGTTGGGAAGTCTTGAGAATCCATGTACAAGAACTCTGTACGGTAAAGTCCAACAGCTTCTGCACCGTTGTTGTTAACACCTTCAACGTCTTTTGGAGTACCGATGTTAGCTGCCAACTCGAAGTGTTTACCGTCAGCAGTCACTGTTTGAGCATCTTTCAAAAGTGCCCATTCAGCTTTTTGTTTAGCATAAGCTTCACCAGCTGCTTTAAATTCTGCCGCTTGTTCATCTGTTGGGTTGATAATGACTTCACCAGTAATTCCGTTAACGGCAAGGATATCACCGTCTTTCACCACTTCAGTGATGTTATTTGTTCCCAATACAGCTGCAATTTCAAGTGTACGTGCCATGATAGCTGAGTGGCTTGTACGTCCACCGATGTTTGTTACAAAAGCTTTTACAAAGTTTTTGTCCAATTGAGCTGTATCAGATGGTGTCAAGTCATGCGCAATCACAATTACTTCTTCATTGATAGAAGCTGGATTTGGCAATTTTTTACCAAGAAGATTTGCCAATACACGTTTTGTCACGTCGCGGATATCCGCTGCACGTTCTTGCATGTATGGGTTGTCTTCCATGCCTTCAAAGATAGTGATGAACATGTCAGTCACTTCTTTAAGACCTGCTTCAGCATTGACTTTCTTAGCACGGATTGTTTCTTTAATCTGACCAATCAATTCTGGGTCAGCAAGAACCATCAAATGAGCGTCAAAAACTTGAGCCGCTTCTTCACCAAGCGTACCTACAGCTTTCTCACGGATAAGAGAAAGCTCGTTTTGAGAAGCTTCAAGAGCTACATCCAAACGAGCCTCTTCTGCGTTTGTATCTTCGACTGAAACAGTATCGAATGACAAATCCGGTTGAACGAGTAGATATGCTTTTGCAACGGCAACACCGTCAGATGCTGCGATTCCTTTAAGCATTTCTGTCATCTTCCTTATGCCAATCCTTCTTTTTCCATTGTTTCTGAGATTGCAGCGATAGCATCATCTGCATCTGCACCTTCAGCTGAGATAGTTACGTCAGCACCTTGGCCAACACCAAGACTCATAACACCCATGATTGATTTAAGGTTAACTGATTTACCTTTGTACTCAAGAGTGATATCTGAAGCAAATTTGCTTGCAGTTTGTACCAACAATGTTGCTGGACGTGCGTGAATACCTGTTTCTGCCACTACGTGGAAATCTTTAGAAGCCATAGTTTGACTCTCCTTTTGTTCTTTCTTTTTTGAGTTATATGTGATAACCCTTACAATTTGGTATTATACCATCTTCTAGGATTTTTTTCAAGCATTTTATGGGATTTATTCGATTTCCTTTCAGATAACTTGCTGAAAATCTTCTATTCTAGATAACAAAACACAGGATATAGTTTTTCAAAAAACAACTTATAGGATAATTATCATCTTTTCACAAATCAAACACTACATATTGTGTTTTGTGGGCTTGAGTAGAAAAATAGACCACTATATTTAGTTTTAAATCATTGACAAAAATTTATTTTCTGATATACTAAGAAAGTAATCTATTTTGAAAGAGGAGTTACACAATGGTAACCGTTTATTCTAAAAACAACTGTGTCCAATGTAAGATGACCAAACGTTTCTTGGACAGTAATAATGTCGCTTATCGTGAAATCAATCTTGATGAGCAACCTGAGTACATCGATCAAGTTAAAGAGCTCGGTTTCAGCGCAGCTCCTGTTATCCAAACACCAACTGAAGTCTTTTCAGGTTTCCAACCAGGAAAACTGAAACAATTAGCATAATCTTAGTACATCATCCAGAAGAAACTGCTTCTAGGGCTAACTTAGAAGCCTTTCTTTTGTAATTAGATAAGGGAAATTTTATGGGATTAAAACATCTTGAGGACGTGACTTACTTCCGTCTCAATAACGAAATCAACCGTCCTGTCAATGGACAAATCATGCTTCATAAAGATAAGGAAGCCTTGGATGCTTTCTTTAAAGAAAATGTAGTTCCAAACACTATGGTTTTTGATTCAATCAAAGATAAAATCAACTACCTCATTGAACACAACTACATCGAAACAGCCTTTATCAAGAAATACCGTCCAGAATTTTTGGAAGAATTGCCTCAATTTATCAAAGAACAAAACTTCCAATTCAAGTCTTTCATGGCAGCTTATAAATTTTACAATCAATATGCTTTGAAAACTAACGACGGTGAATATTATCTTGAAAGCATGGAAGACCGCGTCTTCTTTAACGCCCTTTATTTCGCTGATGGCAATGAAGCTGTTGCCATCGATATTGCCAATGAAATCATCCACCAACGCTACCAACCTGCTACTCCTTCCTTCTTGAATGCTGGACGTGCTCGTCGTGGTGAATTGGTATCATGTTTCCTGATCCAAGTAACTGATGATATGAACTCTATCGGACGTTCTATCAACTCAGCTCTTCAACTTTCACGTATCGGTGGTGGTGTGGGAATTTCCCTCAGCAACCTTCGTGAAGCTGGTGCACCTATCAAAGGCTATGAAGGAGCAGCTTCTGGGGTCGTTCCAGTTATGAAACTTTTCGAAGATAGCTTCTCTTACTCAAACCAATTGGGTCAACGTCAAGGTGCTGGTGTTGTCTACCTCAACGTCTTCCACCCAGATATTATCGCCTTCCTTTCAACTAAGAAAGAAAACGCCGATGAAAAAGTTCGTGTAAAGACCCTTTCACTTGGTGTTGTAGTACCCGATAAATTCTACGAATTGGCTCGTAAAAATGAAGAAATGTATCTCTTCAGCCCATACTCAGTAGAGCTTGAATACGGTGTGCCATTTAACTACATCGACATCACTGAAAAATACGATGAATTGGTCGCAAATCCAAATATCCGCAAGACAAAAATCAAGGCGCGTGATTTGGAAACTGAAATCTCTAAATTGCAACAAGAATCTGGCTACCCTTATGTCGTCAACATTGATACGGCTAACCGTGCAAATCCTGTTGATGGTAAGATTATCATGAGTAACTTGTGTTCTGAGATTCTTCAAGTCCAAGAACCAAGCTTGATCAACGATGCTCAAGAATTCCTTCAAATGGGAACAGATGTTTCATGTAACCTTGGTTCAACCAACGTGGTCAACATGATGACTTCACCTGACTTTGGTCGTTCTATCCGTGCTATGGTTCGTGCCCTTACTTTCGTTACAGATAGTTCACACATCGTAGCTGTTCCTACCATCGACCACGGAAATAGCCAAGCTCATACCTTTGGTCTTGGTGCAATGGGACTTCACAGCTACCTTGCCCAACAATTGATTGAATATGGATCGCCTGAGTCTGTTGAGTTTACAAGCATCTACTTCATGCTCATGAACTACTGGACCTTGGTAGAATCAAACAATATCGCGCGTGAACGTGGTATCACCTTCCACAACTTTGAAAAATCAGACTATGCTAACGGAAGCTACTTTGACAAGTATATTACAGGCGAGTTTGTTCCAAAATCAGACCGTGTTAAAGAACTCTTCAAAGATGTCTTTATCCCAAGTGCTGCTGACTGGGCTGAACTTCGCGACAAGGTTCAAGCAGATGGTCTTTACCACCAAAACCGCCTTGCTGTAGCGCCAAATGGTTCTATCAGTTACATCAACGACGTTTCTGCTTCTATCCACCCGATTACGCAACGTATCGAAGAACGTCAAGAAAAGAAAATCGGTAAAATCTACTATCCTGCTGCTGGCTTGTCAACAGAAACCATTCCTTACTACACTTCTGCCTACGACATGGATATGCGTAAGGTGATTGATGTTTACGCTGCTGCGACTGAGCACGTGGACCAAGGACTTTCACTCACCCTCTTCATGCGTAGTGACATTCCAAAAGGTCTTTACGAATGGAAGAAAGAAAACAAACAAACGACACGTGACTTGTCTATCCTTCGTAACTATGCCTTTAACAAGGGTATCAAGTCTATCTACTACGTCCGTACCTTTACAGATGATGGTGGAGAAGTCGGTGCCAACCAATGTGAAAGCTGTGTGATTTAATCTTTGCTTGAGGAAACTACATTTTCTCAGATTAGTGATTCATTCACCCTGCTAAACTAAACTGGAATAAGCATCTATACTATGGAAAAACAAAAAAGTCGGGCTTCCGACTTTTTGTGCGATACTCCTCTAGAATTATGATAAAATAGAAGTAATTGTGAGTTCGCAATACTAAACACAGAAAGAGATTTCAAAATGGAAACTTACTACAAAGCCATTAACTGGAATGCCATCGAAGATGTCATCGACAAATCAACTTGGGAAAAACTGACGGAGCAATTCTGGCTTGATACACGTATTCCTTTGTCAAATGACTTGGATGACTGGAGAAAGCTATCAAATGTAGAAAAAGACTTGGTTGGAAAAGTCTTTGGTGGTCTAACCCTTCTCGACACTATGCAATCTGAAACTGGGGTTCAAGCCCTTCGCTCGGACATCCGTACACCACATGAGGAAGCTGTTTTCAATAACATCCAATTTATGGAATCTGTCCACGCAAAATCTTACTCTTCTATCTTTTCTACCTTGAATACTAAGGCTGAGATTGAAGAAATTTTCGAATGGACCAATACCAATCCTTACCTACAAAAGAAGGCTGAGATTGTCAACGAAATCTACCTAAACGGTAGCCCACTTGAAAAGAAAGTTGCCAGTGTCTTCCTCGAAACTTTCCTCTTCTACTCTGGTTTCTTCACTCCCCTCTACTATCTCGGTAACAACAAGCTAGCCAACGTTGCGGAAATCATCAAATTAATTATTCGTGATGAGTCTGTTCACGGAACCTACATCGGATATAAATTCCAACTCGGTTTCAATGAATTGCCTGAAGAAGAGCAAGAAAAACTCA
>CAURCY010000035.1:0-15749 GCA_963523355.1 uncultured Streptococcus sp. | reverse complement strand
ATGTGGATAATTTGGAGGAAGTGGAAGCAGCTATCAATGACAATACCAAGCTTGTTCTGATTGAAACCTTGGGTAACCCCTTGATTAATATTCCAGATTTGGAAAAATTGGCAGAGATTGCTCATAAGTACCAAATTCCACTTGTTTCGGATAATACCTTTGCCACACCTTACTTGATTAATGTCTTTTCTCACGGTGTAGATATTGCTATTCACTCTGCGACTAAGTTTATCGGTGGCCATGGTACGACTATTGGTGGAGTGATTGTCGATAGCGGTCGTTTTGACTGGGCGGCTTCAGGGAAATTCCCTCAATTTGTTGACGAGGATCCAAGCTATCACAACTTGAGCTATACTCGTGATGTGGGTGCAGCAGCCTTTATTATCGCTGTCCGTGTCCAATTGCTTCGTGATACAGGTGCAGCCTTGTCACCATTTAATGCCTTCCTCTTGCTTCAAGGACTGGAAACACTTTCTCTTCGTGTCGAACGTCATGTGCAAAATGCAGAGAAAATTGTTGATTTCCTTGTCAACCATCCTAAGGTAGAAAAAGTCAATTATCCAAAACTTGCAGATAGTCCTTACCATGCCTTGGCTGAGAAATACTTGCCTAAAGGTGTGGGCTCAATCTTTACCTTCCATGTCAAAGGTGGGGAGGCAGAGGCACGCAAGGTAATTGATCATTTAGAAATCTTTTCTGATCTAGCAAACGTGGCAGATGCTAAATCGCTTGTTGTCCATCCAGCAACAACCACTCACGGTCAATTGTCAGAAAAAGACCTAGAAGCAGCAGGTGTCACACCAAACCAAATCCGCTTGTCTGTCGGACTTGAAAATGTAGATGATTTGATTGAAGACTTGCGCTTGGCCTTGGAAAAAATTTAAAGAAAAAGAAGATAAACAGTGGGTTTCGACTCACTGTTTTTGATTTTCCCTCAGGCATGATATAATGGTTACAGAAGTCTAGAAAGAGGAAAGTTATGAACGAAATCAAATGCCCCAACTGTGGGGAAGTCTTTACAGTAAATGAAAGTCAGTATGTTGAACTTTTGTCCCAAGTGAGAACAGCAGAGTTTGATAAGGAACTACACGATCGCATGAAGCAGGAACTGGCCTTGGCTGAGCAAAAGGCCATGAATGAGCAACAGTCTAAACTAGCTCAAAAAGACCAAGAAATTGCGCAATTACAGAGTCAAATCCAAAACTTTGATACAGAAAAAGAATTGGCCAAGAAAGAGGTTGAACAGACAAGCAATCAGGCCTTATTGGCTAAGGATAAGGAAGTACAGGCCTTGGAAAACCAATTGGCCACCTTGCGTTTGGAACATGAAAATCAACTGCAAAAGACCCTTTCTGACCTAGAAAAAGAACGAGATCAGGTTAAAAATCAGCTACTTTTGCAAGAAAAGGAAAATGAGTTATCTTTGGCTTCTGTTAAGCAAAACTACGAAGCCCAGCTCAAGGCAGCCAGTGAACAAGTCGAATTTTATAAGAATTTCAAAGCTCAACAATCTACAAAAGCTATCGGGGAAAGTTTGGAACACTATGCGGAGAGTGAGTTTAACAAGGTCCGCAGTTTTGCCTTTCCAAATGCTTACTTTGAGAAGGATAACAAGGTTTCTGCGAGTGGTTCCAAAGGAGACTTTATCTTCCGTGAATGTGATGAAAATGGAGTCGAAATCATTTCTATCATGTTTGAGATGAAAAATGAAGCGGACGGGACTGAGAAAAAGCACAAGAATGCAGATTTCTACAAAGAATTAGACAAGGATCGTCGGGAGAAGAACTGCGAATATGCTGTTTTGGTGACTATGCTTGAGGCAGATAACGACTACTTTAACACAGGGATTGTTGACGTCAGCCACGAGTATGAAAAGATGTATGTGGTTCGTCCTCAATTCTTTATCCAGTTGATTGGGCTCTTGCGAAATGCGGCGCTTAATTCCCTAAAATACAAGCAAGAGTTGGCACTTGTCCGTGAGCAAAATATTGATATCACGCATTTTGAGGAAGACTTGGATGCCTTTAAATTAGCTTTTGCCAAGAACTACAATTCAGCTTCGACTAACTTTGGTAAAGCTATCGATGAAATCGACAAGGCCATCAAACGCATGGAAGAGGTCAAGAAGTTCCTAACCACATCCGAAAACCAACTACGTCTAGCTAACAACAAGTTGGAAGATGTCTCTGTTAAAAAATTGACCCGGAAAAATCCAACCATGAAAGCGAAATTTGAAGCACTGAAGGGGGAGTGAGGAAGCAAAAATGAACGGTATTATCAACTTAAAAAAAGAAGCGGGGATGACCTCGCATGATGCGGTTTTTAAATTGCGTAAGATTTTGGGAACCAAGAAAATTGGACATGGTGGAACCTTGGATCCGGATGTGGTGGGTGTTTTGCCCATCGCGGTTGGTAAGGCGACACGCATGGTTGAGTTTATGCAGGATGAGGGCAAGGTCTATGAGGGGGAGATTACTCTCGGTTATTCCACGACAACTGAGGATGCCAGTGGGGAAGTGGTCGCAGAAACACCTGTTTTGTCTCCTTTGGATGAAAAGCTTGTCGATGAAGCGATTGCTAGCTTGACTGGACCTATTACTCAGATTCCGCCTATGTATTCGGCAGTAAAGGTCAATGGTCGTAAGCTCTATGAGTATGCGCGTGCTGGTCAGGAAGTGGAGCGTCCAGAACGTCAGGTAACTATTTATAGCTTTGAGCGAACAAGTCCGATTTCTTATGAAGGCGAACTTGCATGTTTCACTTTTCGTGTGAAATGCAGTAAGGGGACTTATATCCGAACCTTGTCAGTTGATTTGGGAGAGAATCTTGGATACGCTGCCCATATGTCACATTTAACACGGACTAGTGCAGCTGGTTTGCAACTAGAAGATGCTCTTACCTTGGAAGAAATCGCTTCAAAAGTGGAGGCTGGTCAGCTGGACTTTCTCCATCCTCTAGAGATTGGGACTGGGGACCTTGTCAAAGTTTTTCTAAGTCCAGAAGAGGCTACAGAAGTGCGCTTTGGTCGTTTTATCGAGCTCGCCCAAACAGACCAAGAATTGGCTGCTTTTGAAGGCGATACATTGCTAGCCATTTTAGAAAAACGAGGCAATCTCTATAAGCCAAGAAAGGTTTTTAGCTAATCTAACTGGGGTGTAGGGATTAGAATTCTTTCCATAGACTATCCAAATCAGACTATAAATTTTACAAAAAATGTGATAGAATAGACGACGGATAAAAAAACGGAGGATAGCATGCAAAATAGACCAATCATTATCGGAGTGACAGGTGGTTCTGGTGGTGGTAAGACCAGTGTTTCAAGAGCCATTTTATCGCATTTTCCTGATGAAAAGATTTCCATGATTGAGCATGATTCATACTACAAGGATCAGTCTCACTTGACCTTTGAAGAGCGTGTCAAAACCAACTACGACCATCCTTTTGCCTTTGATACAGACTTGATGATCGAGCAGATTAAGGAATTGTTGGCAGGGCGTCCGGTGGACATTCCGACTTACGACTATACAGAGCATACACGAAGTAGCAAGACCTATCGTCAAGAACCTCAAGATGTCTTTATCGTTGAGGGGATTTTGGTCTTGGAGGATAAGCGCCTGCGCGATTTGATGGATATTAAGATTTTTGTGGATACAGATGATGATGTGCGCATTATTCGTCGGATCAAGCGTGATATGGAAGAGCGTGGCCGTAGCCTTGATAGCGTCATTGACCAGTACTTAGGTGTGGTTAAACCTATGTATCATCAGTTTATCGAACCAACCAAGCGTTATGCTGATATCGTCATTCCTGAAGGGGTCAGCAATACCGTGGCTATTGACCTGTTGACAACCAAGATTGAAAAGATTTTGGAAGAAGCTCGAAACAGCAAATAATCAGATGTGGAGGCTTTGCCTCCTTTTTTATTTTTCCCTCATAATGGTACATAAATGGAGATTTTTAGGCATATTTTTGGTATAATAATACCCATGAAAGAGCAAGAAAATGAATAGTAGGTGGAGATGGAAAAGTATTTATCGGTAACAACTTTGACCAAGTATCTGAAAATGAAATTCGATAAAGACCCTTACTTGGAACGGGTCTATTTAACTGGTCAAGTTTCCAACTTTCGTAAACGACCTACTCACCAATATTTCTCCCTAAAAGATGACCACGCAGTTATTCAAGCGACCATCTGGTCTGGGGTTTATCAGAAATTAGGCTTCGACCTGGAAGAAGGGATGAAGATCAATGTGATTGGGCGTGTACAGGTCTACGAACCAAGTGGTAGCTACTCCATCATCATTGAAAAGGCTGAGCCCGATGGGGTTGGGGCGCTTGCGATTCAGTTTGAACAACTCAAGAAAAAATTGACAGAAGAAGGCCTGTTTCAAGAACGCTTTAAGCAACCTCTGCCCCAATTTTCTAAGAGAATTGGTGTAGTAACCAGTCGCAGTGGAGCCGTTATTCGAGATATCATCACGACCGTCAGCAGACGATTTCCAGGTGTCGATATTCTACTTTATCCAACTAAGGTTCAAGGTGAAGGTTCTGCGGAGGAAATTGCTCGAAATATTGCGCGTGCTAATCAACGAGACGATTTGGATTTGCTGATTATTGGTCGTGGTGGTGGTTCCATAGAGGATCTCTGGGCCTTTAACGAAGAAATTGTGGTACGAGCTATTTTTGAATCTCGTTTGCCAGTTATCTCTAGTGTGGGGCATGAGACGGATGTGACCTTGGCGGATTTTGTGGCAGATAGACGGGCTGCGACACCAACAGCTGCTGCTGAACTAGCAACACCTGTGACCAAGTTGGATATATTGGCTCATTTGCAAAATCAGGAAAAACGAATGGCAACAGCAGTCCGAAATGTTCTATCTAAGAAACAAGAAGCTTTGAAAAAATGCAGTCAGTCTGTTATCTTTAGACAGCCAGAGCGCTTGTATGATGGCTATTTGCAACGCTTGGATCAACTGCAACTGCGCTTAAAACAAAGTTTGCGAACACGGATTTCTGATAACAAACAAGTCGTCCAAGCAAGGACGCATCGACTGGTACAATTATCACCTGTTACTAAAATACAACGTTATCAAGATCGTCTTGGTCAGTTGGACAAGCTCCTCCGTAGTCAAATGGCTTTGGTTTATGATGCCAAGGTTGCTGAGGTGAAACGACTTTCGGAAGCCTTGCTGATGTTGGATACCAGTCGAATCGTGGCGCGTGGTTATGCTATTGTCAAAAAAGAAGAGTCCGTTGTGGATTCGGTTGAGAATTTAAAGAGAACAGACCAAGTGACGCTTTTGATGCGAGATGGTCGAGTAGAATTAGAGGTTAAAGATGTCAAAACAAAAGAAATTTGAGGAAAATCTAGCAGAACTGGAGACCATTGTCCAAAGTTTGGAAAATGGTGAAATTGCTCTGGAAGATGCGATTGCTGCCTTTCAAAAGGGTATGGTCTTGTCAAAAGAGCTCCAAGCGACGCTGGACAAGGCTGAAAAGACCTTGGTCAAGGTCATGCAAGAAGACGGAACAGAAAGTGATTTTGAATGAAAAAGCAAGAAAAATTAGCTCTTGTCGAGTCAGCCTTGGAAGATTTTTATGGAGACCAGCAGTTTGCCTCTAGTTTGCGAGAGTCTGTTCTTTATTCCATTCATGCTGGTGGCAAGCGTATTCGACCCTTTCTCTTGTTAGAAGTTCTGGAAGCCTTACAAGTTACCATCAAACCTGCTCATGCGCAGGTGGCTGCAGCATTAGAAATGATTCATACAGGTAGTTTGATTCACGATGATCTTCCAGCTATGGATGATGATGATTACCGTCGGGGACGCTTGACCAATCACAAGAAATTCGGTGAAGCTATGGCCATTTTGGCTGGAGATGCTTTATTCCTAGATCCTTATGCCTTGATAGCGCAGGCAGATTTGCCAAGTCAGATCAAGGTGGACTTGATTGCTAACTTATCCCTAGCTTCAGGAAGTCTGGGCATGGTGGCAGGGCAGGTTTTGGACATGGAGGGTGAACACCAGCATTTGTCTTTGGAAGAACTCCAGACTATTCATGCTAATAAGACTGGAAAATTACTAGCTTATCCCTTCCAAGCAGCTGCTATTATAGCCGAATTGGCACCTGAAATACAGGTGAAGCTGAAAACTGTTGGGGAATTAATCGGACTTGCTTTTCAAGTTCGAGACGATGTACTGGATGTGACCGCTAGTTTTGAGGAAATCGGCAAGACTCCTCAAAAGGACCTAAAGGCTGAAAAATCAACCTATCCTGCTTTGTTGGGCTTGGAAGAGGCTATTGCCTTTTGTAACCAAACTCTGGATCAAGCTAATGCAAAATTAGAAGAAATTGCCCAGCAGGTTCCCTTTGAAACAGAATCGATTGTAAAAGTAGTAGAAAGTTTGAGAATCAATGGCTAAGGAAAGAGTGGATGTACTAGCTTATAAACAGGGCTTGTTTGAGACAAGAGAACAAGCCAAGCGAGGTGTTATGGCTGGGCTTGTTGTGGCTGTTCTTAATGGAGAACGCTTTGACAAGCCAGGAGAGAAAATCCCAGATGATACTGAGTTAAAACTCAAGGGTGAGAAACTCAAGTATGTCAGCCGCGGCGGTTTAAAACTGGAAAAGGCCTTGCAGGTCTTTGATTTGTCAGTGGATGGGGCGACCACGATTGATATTGGGGCTTCTACTGGTGGCTTTACCGATGTCATGTTGCAGAATGGTGCTGAGCTTGTCTACGCGGTGGATGTTGGTACCAATCAGTTAGCCTGGAAACTGCGCCAAGATTCTCGGGTTGTTAGCATGGAGCAGTTTAATTTCCGCTATGCTGAAAGGACTGACTTTGAGCAGGAACCAAGTTTTGCCAGTATTGATGTAAGTTTCATTTCCCTTAGTCTGATCTTACCAGCCTTGCATCGTGTGTTGGCTGATCAAGGTCAGGTTGTGGCTTTGGTTAAGCCCCAGTTTGAGGCAGGTCGTGAGCAGATTGGGAAAAATGGAATCATTCGCGATGCCAAGGTCCATCAGAATGTTCTTGAATCTGTCACAACCATGGCAGTAGAGGAAGGCTTTTCAGTCCTTGGTTTGGACTTTTCTCCCATCCAAGGTGGACATGGAAATATTGAGTTTTTAGCGTATTTGAAAAAAGAAGAGTCAGCAAGCAATCAGGTTCTTGCTGAAATTGAAGAAGTAGTAGAGAGGGCGCATAGTCAATTTAAAAATGAATAAAAAAGAGAGACTTGAAAAAATTAGACGATTTGTGACAGATTATCAAATCGGTACACAAGAAGAAATTGTAGAACATTTGAAAGAGGCAGGGATCACTGCCACTCAGGCAACAGTATCACGGGATATCAAAGAGCTAGGCATTGTCAAAATTCCTTTGAGAGACAACACCTATGTCTACGAATTGCCAAAATCAATCGTAAAAAGTTTGCAACTGGCTGAAGACAATATTGAGTCAGCTGAATTGATGGACAAGATGATTAATCTCCAAGTTATCCCAGGAAATACAGCTTTTGTAAAAGCTCAGTTAATCGAGACTTTTGCGGACAAGATTTTTAGCTGTTTAGCTGATGATAGCTCGATTTTAGTCATTGCCAGAAGTGAAAGTCTAGCTGAGGAAATCTTTGAACAAGTAAAAAATTGGTAGGTCTATATGTTACTTGAAATTTCGATAAAAAACTTTGCCATTATTGAGGCTATTTCCCTCAATTTTGAAAAGGGGATGACTGTCTTGACTGGTGAAACGGGTGCAGGGAAGTCGATTATCATTGATGCCATGAATATGATGTTGGGGGCTCGTGCGACGACAGATGTTATTCGTCATGGTGCGCCAAAGACAGAGATTGAGGGGCTTTTCTCAGTTGAGAATAGTCGCCTTTTACAGGAAATTTTTGATGAGCAAGGTTTGGAAATGGGTGATGAAATTATCATCCGTCGAGAAATCTTGCAAAATGGTCGTAGTATTAGTCGTGTGAATGGCCAGATGGTTAATCTGTCTGTTTTGCGTGCTATTGGGCAACATCTGGTAGATATTCATGGTCAGCATGACCAAGAAGAGTTAATGCGCCCTCAACTGCATATCCAGATGTTGGATGAATTCGGTAATACAGCCTTTTGGGACCTAAAAGAAACCTATCAAACGAGTTTTGATGCCTATCGAAAAATGCGTAAGCAGGTTCTGGAAGTCAAGAAAAACCAACAGGAACATAAGGCACGTATCGAAATGTTGGAATTTCAAATGGCAGAGATTGAGGCAGCAAACTTGCAAGCTGGAGAAGATCTGGTTCTCAATCAAGAGAGAGAGAAACTGCTCAACCATAAAAATATTGCGGATACGCTGACCAATGCCTATAGTATGTTGGACAATGAAGACTTTTCAAGTCTGGCCAATGTTCGTTCAGCCATGAATGACATGGAAAGTGTCGAAGAGTATGACCCTGAATACCGTGAAATTTCAAGCTCTCTGTCTGAGACCTACTATGTCTTAGAAGACATTAGCAAACGTCTGGAAGCTATTATTGAGGACCTTGATTTTGATGGTAATCGTCTCATGCAGGTCGAGAATCGTTTGGATCTCCTTCATACCATTACGCGTAAGTACGGTGGGACTGTTGATGATGTTTTGCTTTATTTCGCCAAGATTACGGAAGAATACAATCTCTTGACGGGCAATAATCTTTCATCTGAAGACATGGAAGCAGAGCTCAAGAAATTGGAAGTCAATCTTGTCGATTTGGCAGGTCAGCTTGCATCTGCTCGTCATGAATTAGCTCAGCAGCTAGAAGCAGAGATTAAACAAGAGCTTCAAGATCTTTATATGGAAAAAGCCCAGTTTCAGGTTCGTTTTAGCAAGGGCAAATTCAGTCGTGAGGGAAATGAAATGGTTGAGTTTTACATTTCAACCAACCCTGGTGAAGACTTTAAACCCTTGGTCAAGGTTGCATCTGGCGGAGAATTGTCTCGTCTCATGCTAGCCATTAAGTCTGCCTTTTCTCGTAAAGAAGGCAAGACCAGCATTGTCTTTGATGAGGTGGATACGGGAGTTTCAGGCCGTGTAGCTCAGGCCATTGCACAGAAGATTCACAAGATTGGCCAACATGGGCAGGTTCTGGCTATTTCCCATTTGCCACAAGTGATTGCGATTGCGGATTATCAATTCTTTATTGAGAAGATTAGCAATGACCATTCAACAGTTTCGACTGTTCGTCTCTTGACGGTTGAAGAGCGAGTGGAGGAAGTTGCCAAGATGTTGGCAGGTGATGATGTGACCGAAGCAGCCCTGACGCAAGCCAGAGAATTGTTGAGAAACAGGGAGAAATAAGATGACAGACTATTATGTAATTGGAGATGTTCATGGAAAAGCTGGGATGCTAGAAGACCTTCTCAAAACATGGGATGGTCAGACTCAGTTGCTCTTTCTAGGGGACTTGATTGACCGTGGTGAAGATAGTCGCCGTGTTCTAGAAATGGTTAAGGACTTGGTCGACAATCAAGGGGCAATCTGTCTATCAGGAAACCACGAGTATATGTTTTTGACTTGGCTCGATGACCCAGAAGAAAGCTATGACCACTATCGTCGCAATGGTGGAGATACAACCATTAACTCTATCCTAGGTCGTCCCTTGGATGCACCAGTTGATGGAGTAGAAGATGCCAAGCGTGTCGCTACTGAAGCAGCAGATTTGGTCGAATTTATTCGTCAAATGCCATTTGTGGTAGAGACAGACAAGTATATCTTTGTGCACGCAGGTATTGATTTGACCTTGGATGACTGGCATGAAACAACAGATTACAAGAAAGTCTGGCTCAGAAAACCATTCCACGAAGCAGAAAATCATACTGGAAAAACCATTGTCTTTGGCCATACACCGGTTTATGGTTTGTTAAAGCAAGAACGAGGTACAGCTGAGCTTTGGACTACAGAAGATGGCAAGGTTGGAATGGATGGAGGAGCTGTCTATGGTGGTGTCCTTCACGGGATTGTCTTTACAGACCAAGGAATGACAGAACACCACTTTATCGAAAATGACGGCTTTGTTGCTGAAGATTAGTACTCCTAGCAGGGTATGGTCTTGTCAAAAAGTCAAAAACAATTTATAATAAATAGATACCCTGAAAGGAAGAGAATCATGAACTTAGAAGAATTGAAAAAACGACAGGAGAAGATCCGGAACTTCTCTATTATCGCCCATATTGACCACGGAAAGTCGACTCTAGCAGACCGCATTTTGGAAAAGACAGAGACCGTTTCAAGCCGTGAAATGCAAGCACAGCTTTTGGATAGCATGGATTTAGAGCGAGAACGTGGGATTACCATTAAGTTGAATGCCATCGAGCTGAATTATACTGCTAAAGATGGGGAAACTTATATTTTTCACTTGATTGACACGCCGGGGCACGTTGACTTCACTTATGAAGTTTCACGTTCGCTAGCTGCTTGTGAGGGTGCTATTTTGGTGGTCGATGCCGCTCAAGGTATTGAGGCTCAAACCCTTGCCAACGTTTATCTAGCCTTGGACAATGATTTGGAAATCATGCCAGTCATTAACAAAATTGACCTGCCAGCTGCAGATCCAGAGCGCGTGCGTACAGAGATTGAAGATGTGATTGGTTTGGACGCCAGTGAAGCAGTTTTGGCTTCTGCCAAAGCTGGTATTGGTATCGAAGAAATCCTCGAGCAAATCGTAGAAAAAGTACCGGCACCAACGGGTGATGTGACGGCACCACTTAAGGCCTTGATTTTCGACTCGGTTTACGATGCTTACCGTGGGGTTATTCTTCAAGTGCGTGTCATGGATGGGGTGGTCAAACCTGGCGATAAGATTCAGCTTATGAGCAATGGTAAGACCTTTGATGTGACCGAAGTCGGTATTTTTACACCAAAAGCAGTTGGTCGTGATTTCCTTGCGACTGGTGACGTTGGTTATATTGCAGCTTCTATTAAGACGGTTCAGGATACGCGTGTGGGTGATACCGTTACCTTGGCAACCAATCCTGCGGCAGAGCCATTACATGGTTACAAACAGATGAATCCTATGGTCTTTGCGGGTCTCTATCCTATCGAGTCAAACAAGTACAATGACCTGCGTGAAGCCCTTGAAAAATTGCAACTGAATGATGCTAGTCTTCAGTTTGAACCAGAAACATCTCAGGCACTTGGATTTGGTTTCCGTTGTGGTTTCCTTGGACTTCTCCATATGGATGTTATCCAAGAACGTTTGGAACGTGAGTTTAATATCGACCTCATCATGACAGCTCCGTCTGTTATTTACAAAGTTAATTTGACCGACGGTGAGTCTATGGATGTGTCTAACCCATCTGAGTTCCCAGATCCTACCAAGATTGCGACCATTGAAGAGCCTTATGTTAAGGCGCAAATCATGGTACCACAGGAGTTCGTCGGAGCAGTGATGGAGCTAGCTCAGCGCAAGCGTGGGGACTTTGTGACGATGGATTATATCGATGATAACCGTGTCAATGTTATCTATCAAATTCCACTGGCTGAAATCGTCTTTGACTTCTTTGATAAGCTTAAGTCTTCAACTCGCGGTTATGCAAGCTTTGACTATGAATTGTCAGAGTACCGCCCATCTAAGCTAGTGAAAATGGATATCCTTCTCAATGGAGACAAGGTGGATGCCCTCAGCTTTATTGTTCACAAGGACTTTGCCTACGAACGTGGGAAACTCATCGTTGATAAGCTCAAGAAAATTATCCCTCGCCAACAATTTGAGGTTCCAATTCAAGCAGCTATTGGACACAAGATTGTCGCTCGTACTGATATCAAGGCCCTTCGTAAGAACGTACTTGCTAAGTGTTACGGTGGTGACGTTTCTCGTAAACGCAAACTCCTTGAAAAACAAAAAGCAGGTAAGAAGCGCATGAAAGCTATCGGATCAGTAGAAGTTCCACAAGAAGCCTTTCTCAGCGTCTTGAGTATGGATGAAGAATAAGTTATCAGAAATGCCTTTCCTTGTTCATAGGAAATTTATATAATAATAAATAGTAAAGCAGGCTTAGATGGTCTGCTTTTTTAGTTTCTAGAACAGAAAAAATGTTTGAAATGTTTGTTTATATGTTTGTTTTTATATAACAAGTTATAAAAACAACAAAAATATAAAAAAAGAGACAAAAAACAACAGAAAAATATTGACAACGATTTCATATAGTGTTATACTTATAGCATAAAGTTAATGGAAAGAAGGGAAAACCTTATGGGATTAGATCATTTCTTTGACAAAAACCTTGTGTTTTGCTTAGAAGCGGATAATCAAGAACATCTCTTTGATCAGGTTGCAACTTTATTGGAAGAACGAGAAATCGTAACTCCAACTTATCGTGAAGCCTTGATCACGCGTGAAAAGTCATTTCCAACTGGCTTAGATATGGAATTTTTGGGTAAGGATTTGCCGAATGTGGCTATTCCTCACACAGATATTGTTCATAATCTAGCTGAAAAAGTTGTGGTTGTTCGATTAGAGAAACCGGTGACTTTCCACAATATGATTGCACCAGATAAGGAAGTAGAGGTATCCTTGCTCTTCTTTATCATTAATAACTCAAGTTCAAGTCAAACGAACATTCTTGCTCAGTTGATGGACTTCTTTACTGGAAATGGTCATCTTGAAGACCTATCAAAAATTTCTGATCCTGAAGCCCTCTATGCTTATATCGCTGAAGAAACTGCATAATCTTGTCTATTAAAAATATTAAATCGGAGGAAATCCATATGATTAAAATTCTTGCTGCCTGCGGTGCAGGTGTTAACTCAAGCCACCAAATTAAAAGTGCTCTTGAAGAAGAACTTTCAAACCGCGGTTTTGATGTTCACTGTGATGCAGTTATGGTCAAAGACGTTAATGAAGACCTTATTAAAGGCTATGATATCTTCACACCAATTGCTGCGACAGACCTTGGTTTTGATCCAGGTATTCCAGTTATCGAAGCTGGACCAATCTTATTCCGTATCCCAGCAATGAGTGCTCCAGTATTTGACAATATTGAAGCAGCTATCAAAGAACACGGATTAAGCTAATTTTAATTTGTTAACATTCACATAACATAAAAAGGGAGGAACTGTTATGGATGCAATCTTTGACCTAATCGGCAAGGTTTTCAAGCCCATCTTAGATATGGGTGGACCTGTCATCATGTTAATCATTTTGACAGTATTGGCTTTACTTTTTGGAGTGAAATTCTCCAAAGCGCTTGAAGGTGGTATCAAACTTGCCATCGCTCTTACTGGTATCGGTGCTATCATCGGTATGCTAAATGGTGCTTTCTCAGCATCACTTGCAAAATTCGTTGAAAACACTGGTATCCAATTGAGTATCACTGACGTTGGTTGGGCACCACTTGCTACAATCACTTGGGGATCTGCTTGGACACTTTACTTCTTGCTTATCATGTTGATTGTCAACGTAGTAATGCTTGCTATGAAGAAAACAGATACACTTGACGTCGATATCTTCGATATCTGGCACTTGTCTATCACAGGTCTTTTGATTAAATGGTATGCAGACAACAACGGTGTGAGCCAAGGGGTTTCACTCTTGATTGCTACAGCAGCCATCGTACTTGTTGGTGTGTTGAAAATTATCAACTCTGACTTGATGAAACCTACATTTGATGACCTTCTTAACGCACCAAGTTCATCACCAATGACTTCAACTCACATGAACTACATGATGAACCCAGTTATCATGGTTTTGGATAAGATTTTTGAAAAATTCTTCCCAGGTCTTGATAAATATGACTTTGATGCTGCTAAATTGAACAAGAAAATCGGTTTCTGGGGTTCTAAATTCTTTATCGGTTTCATTCTTGGTATTGTTATCGGTATTATGGGGACTCCACATCCAATTGAAGGTGTTGCAGATGCAGATAAATGGCGTCTTGTTATCAAAGGATGGTTGTCTCTTGGTTTGACAGCCGGTGTATCTTTGGAACTCTTCTCACTTATCGGTTCATGGTTCATCGCTGCCGTAGAACCACTTTCACAAGGTATTACAAACGTTGCTACTAAACGTCTTCAAGGACGTAAATTTAACATCGGTCTTGACTGGCCTTTCATCGCTGGTCGTGCTGAAATCTGGGCTTGTGCTAACGTACTTGCACCAATCATGTTGATTGAAGCTGTGCTTCTTTCAAAAGTTGGAAATGGTATCTTGCCACTTGCAGGTATCATCGCTATGGGTGTTACTCCAGCTCTCTTGGTTGTAACACGTGGTAAATTGCTCCGTATGATTATCTTCGGAACACTCTTGTTGCCACTCTTCCTTCTTTCAGGTACACTTATCGCACCATTTGCAACAGAACTTGCTAAAGGTGTAGGTGCCTTCCCAGCAGGTGTGAGCCAAACTCAATTGATTACTCACTCAACTCTTGAAGGACCAATCGAAAAACTTCTTGGTTGGACAATTGGTAACACTACAACTGGTGATATCAAAGCAATCCTTGGTGCTGTAGTCTTCCTTGTATTCTATATCGGTATCTTTGCTTGGTACAGAAAACAAATGATCAAACGTAACGAAGAGTACGCAGCAAAAGCAAAATAATGCGCTCCTATAAAATGTAAATTGTTGAAACTAGGTTGTCATACCTTTTAGGAGTGACAGCCTAGTTTTTTATAAACTATCAAGAAATCGGAGAAAATAATGGTAATTGAATTAAAATCAGAACAATTAAGTGTTCAATTTAACAGTTTTGGTGGGGCTCTTTCTTCTATAAAAGATGCTGAGGGACTGGAGTATTTGTGGCAAGGGGATGCCACTTATTGGAGTGGACAAGCTCCTGTTCTCTTTCCTATTTGTGGTTCATTGAGAGAGGATATAGCACTTTATATAGATGATAATGGACAAGAAAGTAAAGGAAAGATTCCTCGTCATGGTTTGGTTCGCAAGAAAGAATTTGAATTAGTTGAACAGACAGATAATAGTGTAACTTTTGCAATTGAAGACGATGAGAATAGCTATCAGAACTACCCTTATCATTTCCGCCTAGAAATCACTTATATCCTTACTGGAAAGACAGTGCGGACTCAATACAAAATATTTAATAAAGAAACTAGCAAGGTCCTGCCTTACTTTATTGGTGGCCATCCAGGATTTAATTGTCCTCTACTGGATGATGAAGTCTATGAAGATTACTATTTAGAGTTTGAAAAAGAAGAGACTTGCTCTGTTCCACGTCCTTTTCCAGAAACGGGTATGCTGGATTTTCAAGATAGAAGTCCATGGCTAGAGGGGCAAAAAGAAGTAGATCTTAGTTATGATCTTTTCAGCACAGATGCAGTCACCTTAGATGAATTGCAATCTAGAACAATTGCCCTTCGTTCTCGTAAACATGATAAGGGATTGAAAGTGCACTTTGCAGAGTTTCCAAATCTCATTATCTGGTCAACTTTGAATAAAGGTCCTTTCATTGCTTTTGAACCATGGTCTGGCTTGTCAACATCCCTTGAAGAAGGAGATCATCTAGAAGATAAGAAGAATGTTCGTCTCCTAGAACCTAGTCAAGTGGATCAAATTGGTTTTGATATCGAAATTTTCTAGTTAAAAAACACAAAAACAAACATTAACTGTTGACTTTTTTCGGAAATAGGAGTATATTATGTTTGTAAGCAACAAATGGTGTTTGTAACAAACAAACAATCACTTGTTATATTTTCTTTCGTGGAGAAGGATTTTTTCTAGGAAACTGATTTCCTAAACTTGAATAAGGTGTCATTCATCTCATTCAAT